>JANNEH010000122.1:0-22380 GCA_031378405.1 Synechococcales cyanobacterium OTE_75_metabat_409 | reverse complement strand
TGGCATCGATCGCGCTGGTGTTGGCGACTATCCGATATTTGCCCTCGACGATCTGGAGGTTTGGGCTAGTGAGGGTTTTCCAGGCTCGATCGTCTTGCCGCTGAATCAGAAATTCCCAGTATGTCATTGCTAAATTTTGGTGGAAGTTTTGAATTATTAGTAAATATTAAGCCATATTTTATCGATCGCACCCTAGGCAATCGATATTTAGCTAATTTTCACAGACTATTCTAATAGCCAATTGAAAACATCTGTCACAGTCAGTTGCAATTCCTGAGCAAAAGATGGGACAGGAATCTGCTGCTGTGGTGAAATTATTGGCGAGGTAAACACGGCCACATCTGGAATAATTGATCTACTACCAAAGGTACAGGGCAACTCCGAAAATGCCCGAGCAATTTGCTGCGATGCTTAACTATTTTCTAAAACCTGGAGCTTTTTACGAATCGCTGCCTGAATCTTTTCATTAAAATCCACATCACCAGGACTGGCAATAATATTTTGTGGTCTTTGGTTTAACCTATCTAAATAGGCTTCAAGAGCATCTCGATCCTGACGATTTTGGAAAAAGTACTGTTTTAGTTCCCGATCGAACATTTCATCATAATTAACCTGATTCATCAAAGCACCTCACCATTTGGCAATATTTGGAATTCAAGTCCCTCATTACTTCCAGCTATGAGATATAGATTTAGAGTTCGTCTATCAATACAGACAAGATGAATAGACTGAAACATGGTGTATGTCAATTGATAGCTGACAAAACATAGACTCTCTAACTGAGCAGCAGTAGGCATTTCGGTCACTCACTCCACATCTTGATAATTTTAGCATGTGATTTCTCTATTACCAAAATTGGATATAGCATCTCTATCTATGTATCACCATGTTTTGGGGCAAAGAAGCCAGTAAATTTCTGGCCAAAGTACCGATCGAATCCCAATCTTCTTGTTCTATTAAACTCTGGGGAAACAAAGCGCCCGCCATGCCGACAGCAATTGCTCCCGCCCCAATCAAATCTTGGGCATTAGCCAAATTCACCCCGCCAGTCGGAATCAAAGGAATTTGTCCCAAGGGGTTGCGCAAAGCCCGAATATAATCAGCACCGCCCAAAGATTGGATGGGAAACACTTTGACACTAGCGGCTCCAGCTTGCCAAGCTGTGACAATTTCGGTGGGTGAAAAAGCACCCGGAATCATCGGAATCCCGATCGACCTCGATCGCTCAATTAAGCCCACATCTACATGAGGGCTAAACATAAACCGGGCACCGCTACTGACCGCATCACTCCATTGGCTCTTGGTCAGGATCGTGCCGGTGCCGATCACACAGTCTGGTAAGTTTTGTTGTAATTGCGGAATTAAATCCCAAGCTCGATCGCTATCTGCGGTAATTTCGATTAACTTAATGCCTCCAGCGGCCACTGCCATAGCCATTTGTAATCCCAACTGGTAGGAAGGAGCGCGAATTACCGCAATTACTCGCTGCTGCTGAAGGAGTTCTAACCAATTCATGGATATCGAGTTTTGAGACTGCATAATCCTAGCTTATGGCGGTCTACACCGGGATTTCTGGAATCGTTGCAATGTCTAGGTTAGATAAAGACATTACCGCCACCTCATCAGCTTTGGTCGCTCGATCGCAGCGAGCAGCAAACTGACAGCTTTGACACAGCTTGCTCTCAATCTCTACTTGGGGCAAATGTTTTCCTTGGCGATATTGTATTAACCAATCACTTAGTCGATCGACTAATTCTCTCAACTCCTGCTGAGTTTGTTGATACTGCTGTTCACTGTAACCAAAGGTCACCGATTGGGGTGGATTACTCTGAACGAACCAATAAGTAAACGACACATCCGCTGGGGCATAGTCGCTAGTAGCCACCAACATATATAAGTACAGCCGAGTCTGCCACTCTCGATCGAGCTGTTCTGCTCTGGCTGGGCGGCCATAGGTTTTCCAGTCGATAATCTGCGCTTTGGCTCCCAACAACAATAGGTCATAGATGGCGGTAAATAGATATGGATTTTCGGCATTCTCCCCAGTGATCATCAACGTCCGTACTTGTTCACTGTGGCGTTCGATCTCTGGATTTGGGGCAAACAAATGAGGTGCAGCCTTTTCTAGACCAGCTACTGCTGCTTGAATTTTCGGATTGGCGACTAAAAATGGTTCGATCGACATCCCCAGTTCTTGTTGCTGCAACAGCCGGTGAAAATCGCTGCCAAACTGCATACTCTGCTGTCGATCGGTGGGTGACAAAGTGGCTAGGGAACTGAGATAGATATGCTCAAATTTACGCGGGCATTCCTGTAAAGTTTTGAGATGCCCTTGGGACAGGCGTTGCAGGTTCATAGTGTTTCCCTTTCTATCAAGATCAAGAACAGCTTTTAAGCTATTAATATTTCAGTAACATCATTAAATTTCTCGACAACCATTCAATCTAGCTAGTTAGTTGAATTAATCCAGCTTGAATTTGATCTAGCTCCTGTGGTGTGATCATCGTCAGTTTGTTAGTTAAGCGATCGATCGACAAGACCCTGATTTGGCTAATTTTTGCCCAAGACCGCTTTGGTAAATCAGTAGAGATAATTTCTAAGGTGAGGGGAAATCCTGCTCGGGGTTCGCTACTAGTTAATGGAATACAAATGACAGTACCAGAATTCCGATTCAACGAGTCACAGCTAATTACGACAATGGGTCTGATGCCATTTTGTTCTCGGGCTCTGGTGGGATTTAAGTCTGCCCACCAAATATCCCCCCTTTGAATTGGGTTATCCATTTTTAATATTTACTCCAGTCACTCAAAGCTTCCTCAATTCCTAGCTCGGCAAACTCTTGTTCTTCATGAGGATCAAGCTTGGCACATTCGGCTTCTAATCGTTGCTGATTGATGGATCTGACTTGACTAAATAGAGCAGATTGCACTGCTTGACTACGGTTAGGATAGAGATTTTGTTCTACCCACCGATCGACTTCTCGCAGCAGGTTTTCATCTAAGGTGATGGCAATTTTTGAGGCTGTCATAAGTATGATAATAAGTCATACTAAACATCATATCATTTTACACAGCAACATGAGTTATTGGTATCAAGGCCAGTGGATTGAATCTTCGACCTTGCAGATCGCCTCTGATGATCCGGGCTTGCTTTATGGTGCCACGGTTTTTAGCACTTGTCGGGTATACGAACAGTCGATCGATCACCCTCTAACCCTCTGGACAGAACATCGGCAGCGATTATCCAATAGCCTGCTAGAGCTTGGTGGAGTCATGCCTGTTTGGCAGCAAGTAGAGCAAGGTATTAGTGAAATAATCCAGCATTCTCCCCACCAACCAATCATCCGCGTAACCATTTTTTTTGATGGGCGCGAGCTAATTTCTAGTCGAGAACTGCCCGCAGATTTAGCTCAGCGCCAACAGCAGGGCATTGTAGCCAAAGTAGTGAGTGGCTTCGATCGATCCCTATCTGCTCATAAAACTGGCAATTATTTGGCTCCCTGGTTGGCCAAACAACAAGCAGCTCCAGCCGCTGAAGCTATTTTGACCGATGTTGCTGGTCGTTGGCTAGAAACCAGTACCGGAAATCTATGGGGCTGGGATGGGGAAAACTTTTACAGCCCCTCGGTGAATAGCTTGGCGGGAATTGCCCGATCTTACTTAGTGCAATGGCTGCGATCTCAGGGCAAAATAGTAGATGAGCAACCTTGGGATGTCCACATCATCGATCGCTTCATCGGCTTAGCCTATAGCAACTCGGTGGTGCAACTAGTGCCGATCCACACTGTGGTATTGGCTACTGGTGAACTTCAATATTCTCATTCATCTTTTTCTGCCCTGAGTAAAGCTTTTACTGGTGACTTTACGGAAAACCGCCAGAAAACTTGACGAGGGGGTAGCGCGGGAAATGAGAGAAGCGTTAACATAAGTTAATAACAAACCAAAAAGCTTCATAATCAACAGATTTAATAGCGGCACAATAGGAGAAGACTCAGCGTGAATAAACGATGGAAGAGCGCAGGACTGTATGTACTACTGGCCATAGTAGTAATCGCCGTGGCCACCACTTTCTTTGAGCGTCCGCCCCAAGCTCAAAGTACTGTGCTATACAGCGACTTTATTAGTAAGGTGAAAGCCCACGAAATTAGCCAAGTAGGCATCAGTTCCGACAAGACCCGCGCGGTCTTCACCAGCCAAAAAGACAGTAGCCGGGTGTTAGTCAGCCTGCCGAATGATCCCGGCTTAATCGATATCCTGACTACCAATAAGGTAGATATCGTGGTCATGCCTCAGCCAGAAGAAAGCATCTGGTTTAAGGCTCTAGGTACATTGTTCTTACCAGTATTGTTGCTGGTTGGTGTCTTCTTCCTATTTCGGCGCGCCCAAAATGGTCCGGGTAACCAGGCCATGAACTTTGGTAAATCCAAAGCTAGAGTGCAAATGGAGCCAAACTCTCAAGTTACTTTCAATGACGTGGCTGGGATTGACCAAGCCAAGTTGGAATTAACTGAAGTCGTAGACTTTTTGAAAAATGCCGACAGGTTTACTGCCCTAGGTGCCAAAATTCCTAAAGGCGTATTGCTAGTAGGCCCTCCTGGTACTGGTAAAACCCTGTTGGCTAAAGCAGTAGCTGGTGAAGCTGGTGTACCTTTCTTCTCCATCTCTGGTTCAGAATTTGTAGAAATGTTTGTGGGTGTGGGTGCTTCCCGTGTTCGCGACTTGTTTGAACAAGCTAAGTCTCAGTCGCCTTGCATCGTATTTATCGATGAAATCGACGCAGTTGGTCGCCAGCGTGGAGCTGGGATGGGCGGCGGTAACGATGAGCGGGAGCAAACTCTCAACCAGTTGCTCACTGAAATGGATGGTTTTGAAGGCAACACTGGCATTATTATCATTGCGGCTACCAACCGTCCTGATGTCTTGGATTCGGCATTGTTACGTCCCGGTCGTTTCGATCGGCAAGTAGTAGTTGATCGGCCTGATTTTGCTGGTCGTTTGGAAGTAATGCAAGTCCATGCTCGCGGCAAAACTCTTTCTAAGGATGTAGATCTAGAGAAGATTGCTCGTCGGACTCCTGGTTTTACTGGTGCGGACTTATCTAACCTGCTCAACGAAGCGGCAATTTTGGCTGCTCGGCGCAACTTGACTGAAATTTCGATGGACGAAGTGAACGACGCGATCGATCGGGTCTTGGCTGGTCCTGAGAAGAAAGACCGGGTAATGAGCGAAAAGCGTAAGACTTTGGTGGCTTACCACGAAGCTGGTCACGCTTTGGTTGGTGCTTTGATGCCCGACTATGATCCTGTGCAAAAAATCAGCATTATTCCCCGTGGTCGGGCTGGTGGTTTGACTTGGTTTACTCCTAGTGAAGAAAGATTAGAATCTGGCCTATATAGCCGTTCTTATCTGCAAAACCAGATGGCTGTGGCACTGGGTGGTCGGATTGCCGAAGAAATTATCTTTGGTGATGAAGAAGTGACCACGGGTGCTTCTAACGACTTGCAGCAAGTAGCCCGTACTGCACGGCAGATGGTGACTCGCTTTGGCATGAGTGAAAAACTCGGCCCAGTGGCGCTGGGTCGTCAGCAAGGCAGTATGTTCATGGGCAGAGATATTGCCAGTGAACGGGATTTTTCGGAAGAAACTGCTTCAATGATTGATGAAGAGGTTAGTGATTTGGTGGCTGTGGCTTACAAACGTGCGAAGGAAGTGTTGGTTGGCAACAAGCATGTATTGGATAAGCTAGCAGAAATGCTGGTAGAAAAGGAAACTGTAGATTCGGAAGAGTTATCACAGTTGCTAATTGCCAGTGAAGTGAAGATGGCTCCGATCGCTTAGGTCTGTTTTTCCATCGTTGATTTTAAGAAGGCCGATCGTTGTTCGATCGGTCTTTTTTGCGGCTCACCGATTTCTCTAGATATCTTGATCGATTGCTGTGAGAGAGCCAAAGATTGAGGGTAATCACCTAATGCTTCATAAATTCTTGACAATTGATGGAGGCCACTAGCCTCCCCTTCACGATTGCCGACTCTTCTTGCTATCTCGATTGACTGTTGGGATAAAGTTAGAGCTTGAGAATAATCACCTAATGCTTGGTGAATCATGGATTGTAGATGGAGAGATGCTGCTTCTCCTTGATAGTCACCAAGCTCTTTTGCCATTTTGATCGACTCCTGGGAAAGATGCATAGCTTGGTGATAGTCGCCTAGTGCTTGATAAACAATAGACAATTGATGAAGAGAAGCTGCTTCCCCTCGTCGATCTGCTATGTCTTTTTGTATCTCGATCGATTGTCTGGAGAGGGTCAGAGCTTGGGGATAATCGCCTAATAAGTAGTAAATAATTGACAATTGATGGAGAGAACTCGCTTCCCCACGTCGATCGCCGATTTCTTGTTGGATTGATAAGGCTTGTTGCCATAGCTGAAGAGCTGCTACATATTTTCCTTGTAACTCATATAACCTTGCTAAACCATCACAGGTATTGGCTTGATCGAGACTAGGTGAAAAATTATCATAAATATCCAGAGCTGATCGATATGATACTTCAGCTTCATCGTTTTTGTAGATTGATCGATAAGCATCACCAAGTTGATTGAGTAACCTGGCTCGATCGATCGTCGGTTCAGAGTTTTCTGCTAGTAACTCAGTCAATAAATCAAAGCGAGACTGAGATACTGGTTTGATAGCGACGGCAGCGGTGACGATTGGACTAGTTCTGAAGCTGAGATCTGGGCTAGGTAATTCACTTTGTAAACGCACCTCGATCGATTTCCACGACCAAAAATCTGGGGCATAGCGGGCACAACGAGTAATCGCATAACTCGGCAAAAGCAAAACGACCGGATAGGGCAAAATGCGCGGATAGCTATCTCGTTCCATATTGAGATTACTCAACATCTGTGGATATTCACCCGCTGCACCGATCGATCTTTCCAAGCCTGAAATTAATAATACTGGACGGCGATCGCTGCTGAGCTTGATGCCTTGCAACTGTTCGCGCACTTCCAAGCCAAAATATTGTAAATCCTCATCAGCTAAATTAATTGGCACCCATTGCACAGCCGGAAACTTGTCGCTATGTTTGAGATATTCAATAGCTATCTGGCGATCGCGATCAGAATTAACTTCCATAAAAGCGATTGTAAACCCTGCCGATAGATCGGCAAATAGCTCAATGTTGGCTAGTTCTTCAGCATTGCGCTGTAAAAACTGGACTTCATGGTTGTTGTTGGAGCTGAGTAAGGGCTGTTTGGAAAGCATTGATTTTAATTACCGTAGGATGAGGATAATTCCATCGTCGATCGCCGTTGTACTCCAAAACGTAAGTATAGAACAAACAATCTTGTCCCAGCGGGTTGCTTGGTGCCCGTTTCTTCAAAAAGGTTTCAGCAATAATTGGATAATGAGTATCAGGAATCTCACGCTCAAAGCTAAACTGAGCTTGGTTGATTGCATAGAGGGCATCATCGGCTTGGACTTGGGTATGCTTGCGCCCGATCGCAGTTAAACAAGCCTGTCGCACCATTTGCATTAAATCTCGCACATGTCCACCGCTGGCACGAATAATATCCAGCAAAATTTGCTGGTCTGCAAAGACTTGATTCACATCAATCCGTTTATCCAGAAGTTCTACTAGTGAATCTAAACCTGCATCAATATAATTTAATAAATCTGGCCGGTCTTCATATTCATAGATATTCACCATCGAAACTGTGTATGGTTTTGCAAAGGTTTTAGCAATACCCCGTGAAGAATATAGTGAAGCAATAGGAACAGTGTAAACAATAGTGCAATCGATCGCCTGAAGCTGGGCAGCATAATCAAAAAATAGTTTATTAGCTACATGTGGTGGGCAGCGATCAAGACCATCAAATACAATCAATAGCCCTTTGCAATCTGGTTTTTTCTTGATTAACTTTTTCTCAGCATCCTGAAGCAAGGAATTAATACTGGTCATTAATCTAGATAGATCTTTTTCAATTACGCGACGAATAGTGGTTTTATCTTTAGTACCTCCTTTGATCTGCGAAGTTAATTTAGCCAGAAATTTAGCTAGCAATGGTATGGGCAAAGGGCTGCTGGTGCCAATAGTGATTTCACCTGCAACTGCAATTTCAATATCTTTATGCATTTCTAATTCTTCAATGACATCAGCAAACCACTGCTCTACATCTTCGATAATTTTGCTGTCCAGCTTAATTTTCAACTGACGCATTTCGTATTCTAAATATTGGGCAATCAACAAATAGAGATCGGTGTACTGAACGTCATTAATATCAGTTATTTTTTCGGATTCTAGATAAATGACATGAAAATGCTGCTGCCATTTGCGTTGCAGCAAGCGCAGTTCGGTACTTTTGCCACAGCCCCGATGCCCAGTAAATAGCATTGTGCTATGCTGCTCGGCTTCTTGTAATTCTAGGGTAGAGTTGATATTAATAATCGCGTCATTTTTCCGTGCTGCCCCTAGATCTACGTAGTATCGATCGAGGTCTTCGCCCGCCAATGGCTGCACGTCAGATATTTTGTAAGCAGTGGCTAAATCTGTGGCTCGGTTAGTAGGAAGAGACATGAAACTCGCAATGTAAGCAATTATGGGGATCTTAGCGCAGTCAATGGTAACTTTCGACCCATCACAGGGAAATCTGCAATGAAAAAATTATTAATTTTGGGTGGAACCGGAGATGCTCATCGATTGGCTGCTGCGACTCAGCAGATTGCTGGGTTAACAGTAATTTCTTCTTTAGCAGGGCGTACTCAGCAACCTGTGCTACCGATCGGTCAAGTGCGTACCGGTGGTTTTGGCGGTGAACAAGGATTAATTGATTATTTACGAGAGCATGAAATTGATCTGGTCATTGATGCAACCCATCCTTTTGCCCGACAGATTTCTGGGAATGCGGCGGCAGCGGCTAAGACTTGTGGGTTGCCATTTTTGATTTTTGAGCGATCGGCTTGGCTAGCCACTCCAGCCGATCGGTGGTTAGAAGTCTCAGATCATGCTGCTGCTGCCGACCTTTTGCCCGCGCTGGCACAGCGAGTCTTTCTGACCATTGGGCGACAAGAGGTTGGCTGGTATGCTCATTTGACAGATTTGTGGTTTTTAATGCGATCGATCGATCCCCCAGATTCAATTGCTGTGCCGCCTGGAGAATTATTGTTAGCCAAAGGCCCTTTTGACCTGGATGCTGAGCAGGAGTTACTAATTAAATATGGCATTCAGGCGATCGTCAGCAAAAACAGTGGCGGCTCAGCTACCTATGCCAAAATTGTGGCCGCTCGGGAGTTGGGCTTGCCAGTGGTGATGATCCAACGACCACCTACACCTAGCGGAGATCGAGTAAATACCTTAGAGCAGGCGATCGAGTGGGTAAAACAGCAGCTTTATTCTACTGCTTCATCTTTCTGATTTTTATTGGCACCAGGGCGCTTAAACTTGCTAGCAGGTTGGAAGTTTTCTTCGGGTACTCCCACTAAAGCTTGGTTCATAAACTGTCGCCAAATAGGTGCGGCATAAGTACCACCGCTGACTCCCTTGCCCAGGGGCTTGTAATTGTCTTTGCCGATCCAGATTGCCGCAGAAAGCTGGGGGACAAAGCCCACAAACCACACATCCCGCTCCGAAGAAGTGGTACCAGTTTTACCTGCTGCTGGTCGTCCGATCGCGGCGTTTTTACCAGTACCGCCACCACCATAAATTACCGACTCCATGGCGCTGGTGATTTGAGCCGAAGCCCAGGGATCTAGTACCAGCCTGCGATTGCCTTTTTCGGGTGAGTGATCCAGCAAGATATTTCCTTCACTGTCACTGACTCGGATAATGCTGGTAGTCGAAGATTGAGAAGCATTGCCCACTGCCGGGAACTCCGATTGCCAACCTGCTGCGCCGAAAGTAGCAAAGGCTCCGGCCATTTCCATCGGCGAGAGGTCGGTGGCACCTAATGGTAGGGATACTACTGGTTCTAGCGGACTTCTAATGCCCAGGGTGCGACAGGTTTGAATGACTTTATCGAGACCGACGGCTTTGCCCATTTTGACTGCTGGAATATTGGCCGAAACCTTCAGGGCGTTGCGAATGGTCATAGCCCCAGCATAGCCCCCCGCGTAGTTTTTGGGTGCATAGTAACCATCTCCATCCCGATATCTCACTGGGGTGTCGTAGACGATCGATTCTGGGGAGTATTTGCCGGTAGAAAAGGCGGTGTAGTAAACAAACGGCTTAAACGAAGAACCGGGCTGTCTTCTGGCATCGGTGGCGCGGTTGAAGCTACTTTTGTTGTAGTCGATACCACCCACCATCGCTTTCACAAAATGGGTGCGGGGGTCTACTGCGGCCAGGGCAATTTGAAATTCCCGACCGTAGGATTTACCGACATTGCTAATTAGTTCTTCGGCGTTTTTTTGGAACTTGTAATCTACGGTGGTTTGAATCCGCATTCCACCTTTGCGTACAGTTTCGCGGCCAAACTTTTGGTTTAGTTCATCGATCACCGCTTCGGTGACGAAGGGCAGTTGACTGCGCTGCCAGGTTTTGATTTTACCAATTTTGATTTTGTAATTTTTAGCTTCTTGTTCTTCGGCGGGTGTAATCCAGCCCAAATCCCGCAGTCTTTTCAGTACCTCTCGCTGGCGAATCTGGGATTTCTTCAGGCTCACAAACGGACTCCACCTTTCTGGCGACTGGATCAAACCGGCCATCAGGGCACCTTCTGCCAGGTTTAACTCCGAAGCATGTTTGCCAAAGTAGCTTTGAGCGGCGGTTTCTGCGCCGTAATTGTTATGACCCCAATACACCTGATTGAGGTACATTTCTAGGATCTTTTCTTTGCGAAAAATTTGTTCTAAACGAATAGATAGCACCGATTCTGCTAACTTACGGGTGAATTCGCGCTTTTGGGATAAAAATAGGTTCTTGATTAACTGCATAGTAATGGTCGAACCACCTTCGGTCACCCCGCCTTTACTAAAGTTGGCGACCATTGCCCGACCTACCCCAGTGGCGTTAATACCCTGGTGGGTAAAGAAATGGCTGTCTTCGATCGCCAGCAAAGACATTTTAAGTTCAGGCGAAATCTTTTCGAGCGGCACTACTTCCCGATTGGCTTCATCGTGCAGACTGGCTAGCTGGGTACCCTTTACGTCATAAATATAGGTGGTCTCGGTGGGGACATAATCTTTTAAGACTCGCACATCGGGTAGGTTGCGAAAGCTCATGGCTAACCCCACTAATCCGCCAGCAATCAGGGCACTAATCAACATGGTGCTACCCAATACCGTCCCTCCGGCTACTTTGAGCGTCCCACCTACAAAGTTACCAATGGTGTGTGGTTCTTTCTCTTTCGAGGCTTTTTTTTCTGGCGAGGCTGTAGATGACACGCTGGGTTGCTCTCAAAAATTCAATGGTGGATGTTGGGGCAAGTCGAATCGGCTTCCATTATACTTGTGTTCTGCGGAGTTGAGCCGCTGGCATGAATCGATCGAGGTTACCCAAAAAAATGAGTGATATTAATTCTACTAGTTTAGATTGGCTGCTGCGCGGCACTGTTGAAATATTTCCCCATCGCACCCCGGATCTATCTGGTCAAGAATCATCTGCCGAGCAGGAAAACTTGGGGCTGTGGTTACAGCAGGTCGATCGACCGCTGCGAGTCAAGCTGGGAATTGATCCCACTGGTACTGATATCCATTTAGGCCACAGCATTCCCTTTCGCAAGCTGCGGGCTTTTCAGGATGCTGGACATACTGCGGTGTTGATTATTGGCGATTTTACAGCGCGGATTGGTGATCCCACTGGCAAGTCGGAGGTGCGCAAGCAGTTGACTGACGAGCAGGTCAAGGCTAATGCCCAGACTTATTTGGAGCAGCTCCAGCCGGTGTTAGATTTTGAGACTCCCGATCGACTAGAAATCCGCTATAACTCGGAATGGTTATCGGGCTTAGATCTGGGCAAGATTTTAGAATTGCTTTCCACAATGACAGTAGGACAAATGTTGGCGAAAGAAGGTTTTGCCAACCGTTATACCCAAGAGACTCCGATTTTTCTCCACGAATTTCTTTATCCTTTAATGCAGGGCTACGATTCGGTAGCAGTGCAAGCCGATGTGGAAATTGGTGGTACTGATCAAAAGTTTAATTTGGCGGTAGGGCGCGATCTGCAAAAACACTTTGGCCAGAAGCCCCAGTTTGGTCTACTAATGCCAATTTTGCTCGGTACCGATGGAATACAAAAAATGTCTAAGTCTCTGCATAACTATGTGGGGATGAATGAAGATGCTTTGAGTATGTATGCCAAGCTAGAAAAAACTCCAGATAGTATTATTCAGGACTATTTCACGCTGCTTACCGATTTGCCCTTAGATCAAATTCCCCCCAATCCCCGTGATGCTCAGAAGCTATTGGCTACTACGGTGGTGAGCCAGTACCACGGAGCGGCAGCGGCGGCCAGTGCCCAACAAGATTCGATCGCTTTAGTGGGCGGTGACTCTACGACTGGTGATAGCATTCCGGAATTTGACTTGGCTATAGCCAGTTTTCCCCTACGAGTTTTTCAACTCTTGGCCATTAGCGGTCTCTGTAGCGGCAGCAACGATGCCAAACGCCAGATCCAGGGTGGAGCAGTCAAGCTAGATGGTCAAGCTCTCTCGGATGTAGATCTAGTCTTTGAATCTGCGGCTGAGTTACAAGGCAAAGTGCTCCAAGTTGGCAAAAAACGTTTTCGCCGCTTGATGTAAACTGCAATCCATTTGGCTGAGAAGAGTTCCAGTTGGCCAGCAATTACGGTGCTAAGCAAGGTTGATGCTGGGGGACTAGCCCCCCAGCAGAGGGCGGAACGCCGCCCTCCACACCTCCCTGCGTAAGGGTTGATCTTGCTGAGTTGCCGCGTTGTCTTTGTTGATCGAACTGAGTTAGGTTGATCTCCGCAACTGCGCGACAACTCTGGTTAATCAGTTCAAAATATTTGAATTTGGAATTGCTGCCAGTTGGCTGAGCGGAGTCGATAGCCAACGACAACTAAGCACCAAGAGCTAACCACGCAAAGCTTTCTTATCCAGCTTGCCCAGCGGAGTGTAGGGCAACTCATCCCGAAACTCAATCACCGCAGGCATTTGGTGGCGAGCAATCCGTGGCTTCAGCCAATCACGTAAACTCGATCGATCCAACATCGCCTCCCCCTTAGTTTTCACCACCGCTTTCAACCGCTGGCCAAATTCCGGGTCGGGGATACCAATCACCCCGACCGCCTCGATATCAGGATGTTGCATCAAGATATTTTCTAGCTCGATCGGGTAAACATTCTCGCCACCAGAGACAATCATGTCATCCACGCGTCCACAGAGAAACAAGTCTCCTTCTTGATCGCGATAAGCAAAATCGCCTGTTTCAATCCAACTTTTTTTGTTAGTAGTCCAGGCACTGCGAATACAGAGACGACCAATCATTTTTTCACCAACTATTTGGTTGAGATCATTAATGACTTTGGTGCGCACACCCTGCACCGATTTACCGATCGAACCCGGTTTGCGGGCTAAGGTTTCTGGGGTGGCCATAATGCAAAAACCGGCTTCGGAAGTGCCATACATATTGAATAATTTTGACCCCAATCGATCGAAGGTCTCTTGAGCCAGAGTTGGATTCAATAATGCGCCGCCAGAAATAATACAGCGCAGTGAGGCTAAGGCACCGGTATTAAACTGGAGCATCCTTTGCAGCATTAATGGTACCAAGGTTACTACTTCAATTTGATGTTTTTCGATCAGCTCACAAGAGCGCTCGGCGTTGAAGCGGGTAGTAAAATACATAGTTACACCCAAGGCCACGCCCATAAATAACGAAGCAACACCAAAGCCATGATAGATGGGGGTGGCAATGTATACAGATTTGTATCTATCCAGATGGACTTGGGTGAGTAACGCGCAGAATGGGGGTAAGAAGTTGAAGATAGAAGGCTTGCGGCCAGCCGGTTTGGGTTGGCCAGTGGTGCCGCCGGTCATTACTACAATATTGCCGGTTTTGACTTTTTGTAGTTGTATTTTCTTAGGGTGGGAATTTAAAGATAGGCGATCGATCGAGTCATTACTGGCATGATAAGCCGGTAAAGATTTACAATTTAACTCTGAGTTGGCAAATACCTGGGCAAGTTGTTCGTCGTAAACATAGAAATCAAAATGATGATTTTTTGCCAAGGCGAGAAGCTGGTCGGCGCTCATCTCTGGGTTCAACAAAAAAATATGTGTACCCAGGCGGGAGGCGGCAAAAATGGCCTTGATGGCAGCGGCATGATTGCGGCAGGCGATCGCCACTTTTTGTTTGCGTTGAATACCATAATTTAGATGTAAGCCGATCGCCAAAGACTCGGCTTGTTGCCATAGCTCGGTATAACTCAACTGTTCCTGCTCATCGATCACGGCAATCCGGTGGGGATGCAGTTTGGCGGCAATGCGCAGCATGGCCATCAGGTTAACTCCGGTGGTCAACAACGCTTCAACCAGACGGAACAATCCGGCAATGGTCAACAAGTTTATTCGGTAGAGTTGTCTGATCAGCGTCAACATGATGCTCCTAATGTGGTTATTTCCAACGTTTGCTTATGATTACTTCCCATGGCCAACGGCATAATACGGATGCCAGTTGACCAAAGATCAGCCACCAAGGTGCATAAGTTCGCTGGCGGGTATTTATTGCTTGGCAGATCAGTTGGGCGACCTGTTCTGGTTGCATAGCTGGCATGTTTTTGTATGCTTTGGTGGGTTCGATCATTCTGGTGCGCACCAGTGGTAGGTAGATCGAGGTGGTGCTGACTCCACGGGCATTCAGCTCGGGGCTGACGCTGCGAAACCATTGGTCGAAGGCGGTTTTGGAGGCTTGATAGGCAGCCCATTTGGGTGCTGGGATCAGCAGGACATTGATTGCGGAGATATTGATTATCTGCCCTTGGCGGGCGACTAACATAGGAATAAGTGAGAGGGTCAGTTGCACTGGGCCAAAGTAGTTCAGATTCATGGTGCGGGTAAAGTCATGCAGCCGATCGAGTGAGTCGAAGATCGATCGACGGATTGATTTCCCGGCATTGTTAACGAAAATATCGATGCCATGGGGGAGCTGGTGCAATGTTTCTAGTAGGGCTTGGACTTCGGCTGGGTTGGTCAGATCGCAGGGGAAAATATCGGCGTGGCCACCTTTGGCTGTGATTTTCTTTTGTACTTCTTGCAGTTTTGCTGCCGATCGGGCTACTAAGATTAGATGGACTTGTGGTCTTGCCAGGGCTTCTGCGAGACATTCACCAATGCCGTAACTGGCTCCGGTGATCAACACGGTTTTGCCAGTCAATCGTTTTTGCAGTTTGGCATGGCTAAATCCAAGAAATGGGAAAAAAAGAAGCTTCATTTATCTGAACTCTTGCAGCATTTTCTGATCAGGATACAAGAATTGGGGATAATGGCTGGAGTAGAGCAACATTCCTCAGCAATCATGAAAATCAAGCACCCGATCAATTTGCATAAAGGTATGACCGCAGCAGTTGTCTTTGGCCTAATGATGGCCTATGGTAACTTTGGTGTTGCACCTCTGGTCTATCTGGCTTTGCACGGTACTTACGGGTTGATGTGGTTAGTGAAAGATGCGGTGTATCCCGATCGACAGTGGGAAACCGAAATTTCTTGGGGGACGGGCGTGGGCACTTTTATTTTGCTTGGAACTTATTGGATCGCGCCATTTCTGCTGATTAGTAGTAGTGCTGAGCCAGCGGCAGCAATAATTGCTTTGGCGATCGCCACCAACATTTTTGGGGTTTTATTACATTTTGGTAGCGATGCTCAAAAACATTTTACCCTGAAATATCGATCGGGCTTAATTACTGAAGGCTTTTTTGCTCGCTGTCGGAACCCTAACTACCTAGGCGAGATTTTAATTTATTTGGGGTTTGCAATTTTAGCGCAGCATTGGCTGCCTTTCTTGATCTTAGGGACTTTTTTTGCGGGTGTTTTTGTCCCCAATATGCTCAAAAAAGATCGCTCTTTATCGCGGTATCCGGAGTTTGCTGCTTACAAGAACAACTCGGGTTTGTTGATTCCTAAGTTGTTTGGGTATTCCATTTCGGTGGCGGATGAGCAGGTTTCTTAGATAAAAATTGTCTTTGTGGAATATATTGATTCATTGGATTGATGAATTTTAGACCTCTGGCTGTGGTTGATTTGTGGGGTGGGCGGGTTTTTATGAAGCGATCGGCTCACGAAATAGCGCACCAACAAAATCATGTAATGCCCGCCGCCCCATTAACTCTGTAGTTGATTCTGGTTTAGCTAACACCTCCAACTGAAACAACTCAGTCATCAATGGCATTACCTCTGTATCCAACGCCTCCCGGAATAGCGCTGCGGGCAAAATCAATTGGGAAGCTTCGCGCAAATCGTGCAACAGCCGCAGATCATAGGTTTCTTGCTTTGCTAGTGCCAAAGGTCTTGCCCACAGGCGCTCAGCTTTGGTGTAGTTGTCTTTAGTATAGTCATCGGTGAGATCGCGTTCTGGGATCATCTGGATTACTTCGGCAAACAGCCGCAGTTCACCTGACTCGATGCAAATAATTTGATTAGGGGAAAACAACCGTACCTCTTTGAACTATAGTAAATTATTCTTCTTGCGCTCCGCCAAAGCCAACAAAGTCTGTTGATGGCGTTCCTTGGTAATCGGATAAAAATAAGCACAGACCAAACCACAGATCAACGAAAGGGTAGGAATCGGCCCGATCGACCAGCGAATTGCTGTCAACACCGCCGGTAATTGGGTCTGATTTACATCATTTACCGGAGCACGAAAGCCCGTCCACTCTAGACTTTGGAGCACTAGAGCCACTGCAATTCCCAAACAAATCTTTTGGCTAAACACCATAAAACTATAGAAAAATCCCTCTCGTCGTTTACCGGTATTTAGCTCATCCAACTCAATCACATCTGGCAACATCGACCAAGGCACCAAGTAAGCCGTAGAAACCCCAAAACCCGCTAAGATTGCCAAACCATACATCGGAACTACCTGTCCCGGCTGCAACAAAAACAAGCCCCCTTGCGCAAAAATCCACAGGGTCATACCCATAAAATACACGGTCTTTTTACCCAGCTTCTGTGCCAACACATTCCACACCGATAACATGGCTAAGGCAGTTCCTTGCACCGCCAAAGTCACCAACGGCCAATCTCGATCGGTCAAACCCATATAATTCACGACAAAATAAGGAATCACCGCTGCTGTGAGCTGTAAGCTAAACCAAGAAGACAAATAAATCCCGATTACATACAAAAAAGGCTTGTTTGCCAAAGCCGATCGCATTTGCTCACTCCAGCCCATCTCCGCCGATTCGACTTGTTCCTCTTGGTTTAACTTGGCCTGACGGCGAGTGCCAAACACCGCCCAAAATAATGGCAATACCGAAATTGCCGCGCAGATGGCACCTGCTAATAAATACTGCTGAGTAGGGGGAATCTTTAATTCAAAAGTAGCCTTGGCAATCAACAGCGCCAGAATGCTGCCGCCGATCGAAAACGTAAACCGATAACTACTCAGACTAGTCCGTTCGTCATAATCTTTGGTCAGCTCTGCTGTCAGTGCCGTATAAGGCAGATTCACTACCGTGAAAAAAGTATTAAACAGAATCGAAATCAGCGTATAGAAAGCAAACAGACCCCATTGGTTCTCTACGCCAAAGGGCACCAGCCACTGTAAGAAAAAGAAAATCCCAAATGGAATAGCCCCGACCAGCATCCAAGGATAACGTCGCCCCCAACGCTGCTTAATTTTTTCGCCGAATACATTACCTCGATCGCTCATCATCCCTACAATCGGATCATTGATGGCATCCCACACTTTGCCAATCAACTGACTCCAGCCCGCTAAACCAGGGTTGAGATGAGCCACATTGGTTAAAAAAGGCGAAAGAGAAGACAACAACAACATTGCTGTAATGGCAGTACCTAGATCTCCAGCACCATAGGCTAGCTTGGTACTCAAAGTGAGTTTTTCTGAGGGGGATGGCTGAACTGAATCTGGCTGAATCATACTTGGTGGGGTACTTGATGTAATACATTGCTCAACTCAATCCATTGACCAACACTGAGATTTTCGGCGCGGGCTTCTGCGGTTGATCCGAGGCTGGTTAATAGCTCACCAATTTTTTCCCGGTTATCATCGGGTTCTCCTGCGATCGCTGATTGCAAGTTTTTGCGCAACATTTTGCGCCGACTACTAAAACCCATCCGCACCAATTTATCTAACCACAGGGGCTGCTCAGCCACTTGGGGAAAAGGCCGGGGGCGCAGTTGAATTACCGCAGAATCTACTTTGGGCGGTGGTGAAAAATCCTTAGCCAGTACCGGACAGATCAATTCACAATCAGCCAAATACTGAATGCGTACCGTAAAAGCTCCAAAGGCTTTGCTCCCCGGCTTGGCTGTTAGTCTTTCTGCTACTTCTTTCTGCACTAGCAAAGTAATACTGGCATAGGCTGGGGCGATCGGAGCGGAAATATCACCCAACAGCTTCTCAAGAATTGGGCCAGTAATGTTGTAAGGAATATTGGCAACTACCTTATTAGGCTGTTGAAAGCGGGGGAAAATTGCTAGCTGCTGAGCTACATCCATCTGCAAAAAATCGCCCTGAAGCAACAAAAAGTTATCCAGGTTACCTAGCTTTTTCACCAAAAGAGTGCAGAGATCTCGATCGATCTCTACTGCTACCACTGGTACTTTTCTAACCAGTCTGGTAGTCAAGACTCCCATGCCGGGGCCAATTTCTAACACTCGATCATCTGAACCCAGAGCCGCAGCCGCCATAATGCGATCGAGTACCTTTTCACTGCGCAGCCAGTGCTGTCCAAACTGTTTTTTCGTCTTCACCATCTTCGCCGCAGCACTTGCCAAAACAGAGCGGCTCTATTCTACCAGGTGCAGGTGCGGTGGCGGATTTTTGGCGATCGGTAAAGAAATTCTATTGCCCCCCTGTACCCGAATTTCACCTACTTTGCGCAGATCTCCTAACAACCGGGTGACAGTTACCCGAGTAGAGCCGATCGCCCCAGCTAGTTGAGAATGGGTCAGAGCAAAAGGAATATGTAGCTCGCGGTTATCTTCTTCCCCAAACTCTTCACCCACCAGATGCAAATATCCCAACAGTTGATCAACAACCCGGCCTCTGGTCAGGTTATTGAGTCGTAACATGTGCCGCTGGTGTTGATAGCGAAAAGCTTGTAACACATCAGTTTCAAAGCCGGGAAACGTTGCTACCTCACTAGCCTGTATCCAAAAAACCTCCGTGTTTTTGACATGAGCGGTAGCTTGGAGGCTCACATGTAATTCTCGCACTAGCTCAAATGGTTGGGCTGCGCCTACTAAACTCAATAGAGATGGCAAAATGTCATCCTTAGTACCCATGGGCTGGCTACTTAGCCTGACCACACCACGTCGTACAAAGTAGATCAGCTCACTCTCGCAGGTGATTGGCTCATCTTTTTGATACAGATAGCATCGATCGTGCTGCCGTGCCCAATGACAAATTTGCTGCCAGCGAGATAGAGATTCTTCAATGGATTGAGGAGTATAAACGCTATACATAAATACTGTACATAAGTACTTTAAAGATTAGGTTAGCTGCTAAACATAATACATTAAATTTTGAAAAATGTCGCATATTTCATATTGTAATTTACCAATTAACTCATCAATGTCGGCAGTTCTAAATGAGTTCATAATTTCAGCTATATCTAGACAGTTTTCGTCAATACCAACAAATCAATTTGGCTCTATCAAGAGGTTGTCATCTAATTTGTTCCTTGCCCAGCAAGGGCTGTACACCAGTGCCGTAGTCAATCAGATTGTGTATTATAATCCCTGCTCCGGTCAAAGTCTTCTCCTAGAATTACCTGATTTTAGGTTTGTAAAAAATCAAAATGAACGACCGTTCGTTCGCATTCATCAACAATTAAACAACCATGAATTATTATTAGCTAATGTGCAGGATTTGAGTGAGTCATTGCTAAGACAAATCACCAATACTGATCAAAATCATGATGTAGTACGATGGATGTGCTGGACAAATCAGCAAGGATATTTGTATTTCCAACCCACGCCTTCAGCATTAAGCACTTGGCTGAAAATGTTGTTTGGGCGTGCCCTAACAATCAATCAGGATCGTCTGCCAGTGGCGTTAGCAGAGGCATCATCAGGCTGGTCTTACATTGAACGGCGCTGCTGCCAGATGAGCAAGTTGGTTACCACAGAGATTAAACCCTGGGAGCAAGCAGAGTTGGCCTGTGCAACGATCGCCGAGTTAGAGCTAATTTATGGGCTAATCGAGGTCTATGATGCCTTACATGACAAGGCACACTACAAAATTTTGGCAGCGGGCAAATCTTTGGTGGAAAAATTCCTGGAGTTCGATCGCACCTGTCGGCTATTAGACTTAGCCCCTAATTCACCAGAGTTTCAGGCCAGAGCGGGCTTAATTGAGATCGTTCGATCGGCAGCCAGGGAATTGTTGGCTAAAGAGGCATAGGATTCCTGGTCTACCAATAGTCTTGACGATAGTCTCTGCTCATCCGCGCCCATAACTTTGATAGAATCGAAAACCACTAACCCACTGGAGACCAATCATGACCAAGAACTACCGCATTACCCTATTACCTGGCGATGGCATTGGGCCAGAAATTATGGCAGTGGCGGTGGATATTCTGCAAGTGGTGGGTAAACAATGTGATATTAACTTTACTTTTCAGTCGGCTTTAATTGGCGGAGCGGCGATCGAGGCTACTGGCAACCCTTTACCCGCCGAGACTTTGGCTATTTGTAAAGACAGCGATGCCGTAATGTTGGCGGCGATCGGCGGCTATCAGTGGGACAACTTACCCCGTGCCCAACGGCCCGAAACCGGCTTATTGGGTTTAAGGTCTGGCTTGGAATTATTTGCTAATTTGCGACCAGCCGCGATTATTCCCCAACTTATTGATGCTTCTAGTCTGAAGCGCGAAATTATTGAGGGCGTAGATATTATGGTGGTGCGAGAACTGACCGGTGGTATTTACTTCGGTCAACCGCGAGGGGTGTTTAGCACCGAAACCGGCGAACAGCGCGGCGTAAATACCATGGCCTATACCGGGGCAGAAGTCGATCGCATTGCGCGGGTGGCTTTTGATACCGCTCAGAAGCGCAGCAAAAAACTCTGCTCGGTAGATAAAGCTAATGTGCTAGAGGTATCCCAGTTCTGGCGCGATCGGGTGATCGAAATTGCCAAGGAATATCCCGATGTGGAGCTGACTCACATGTATGTGGATAACGCGGCTATGCAGTTGGTTCGATCGCCCAAGCAATTTGACACCATTGTGACTAGTAATTTATTTGGCGATATTTTGTCAGATATTGCCGCCATGCTGACTGGCAGCATTGGCATGTTGCCTTCGGCTAGCTTAGGAGCCAGCGGTTTAGGAGTATTTGAGCCAGTACATGGTTCTGCACCAGACATTGCTGGGCAAGATAAAGCTAACCCACTTGCTCAAGTACTCAGCGCTGCGATGTTACTAAAGTATGGGCTAAACGAACCTGAAGCTGCTCAACAACTGGAAACCGCCGTCCTCAAGGTGTTGGATGGTAATTATCGGACTGGTGATATCATGTCACCAGGAATGATCTCAGTGGGCTGTAAGCAAATGGGCGAGTTGCTAGTTCAAGCGTTAGCTAAAAATTAAACAAACATGGAAACACGACCCCCCAAGCCTTCCTCTGATCTCACCACTGCTTCTGAAGTGGCATATTTTTATGAGTCGGAGGAACTAGATTTAGTCGGTGCTGCCCGCGCACTGTACCAAAAATATCTGCAAATTCATGAGCATCGTGCCAAAGAGCCGATCGGGGTGGTATTGAACCCGATTTCTTACCGGGGCAAGCTGCTGTTTCGCCAAGCGCCAGTATTGTTGCCAGAGGAACGTTTTATTCCTTTGCAAGCAATGCGCAACGGTGGGACTAGATATTAATCATGTTGGAAGAACAAATAGTGCTGGCGGGGCTAGTTTTTGGCCTCGGTGCTTGCGTGGGCAGTTTTTTGAATGTGGTAATTTACCGCCTCCCCGCGAAGATTTCGCTATTATGGCCGCCTTCGCGCTGTCCTAAATGTGGTCATAAGTTGGGATCGACTGAGAATATTCCCATTTTGGGCTGGCTGCTGTTATGGGGGCGCTGTCGCCATTGCCACACCTTCATTTCGGCTCGCTATCCACTGGTCGAGAGTTTTACGGCACTGGTGTTTTTGGCGACTTATTTACACTTTGGTCAAACATGGCAAACTTTGGGCTATTGCTTATTTTTGGCTTGGCTAATTGCCTTGGCGGCGATCGATCTAGATAC
>JANNEH010000099.1:0-12510 GCA_031378405.1 Synechococcales cyanobacterium OTE_75_metabat_409 | reverse complement strand
AGTTAAACCTGCCCAGTATTCGTCTAGGGTGTTGCCGATCGGGGTGATCGCGCCGAGACCTGTGACAACAACTCGCTTGCGGTCTGAATTCGCCATGAGGAAATAAAGTTAATAGATAAAAAATATTGGAACGGCAAGGTCGAAATGGTAATGTCGAAATAATAAGCTCGAAAACCATATGGGCAACCTTGCCCAGAGTTACTACTTCTTAATTTTGGTGTTGATGTAGTCTACTACCGACTGTACGGTTTGGAGTTTTTCGGCTTCTTCATCAGGAATTTCTACGTCAAATTCTTCTTCTAACGCCATTACTAGCTCGACTACATCCAGAGAGTCAGCACCTAAGTCGTTAGTAAAGCTGGCTTCGGGAGTGATTTTACCAGCATCTACATCTAGCTTATCGGCTACTACTTCTTGGACTTTTGCAAAAATATCTGCGCTCATTTTTTGTTTCCTTACTGAGTTTTAATGGTATTTCGACAGCACAGACCAACCGCCAAGGGTTCCGCCTAGAAATTTGCCGCACAGAACATTTTAAGGCCAAAGGGTTCATGCGGGTTATTCAGAAAATAAAATTGGGGATCGATGTGGCTGGAGTGGTGGTGGATCAAGGCTTAATACTGGTTAACCTCGGTGATAGGATAAAAAGAATGATTGCCGAGAGGATACAGTGACCGAGGAGCCAATTTATCATCGTACTGAGACTGATTCACAGTCAGCAGAGGATGCCAAGAAGCAAATAGCAAGCCAGGAAATATGGGGAGGACCAGCTCGGAATTTCCATAACAGTCATATTCCGAAAGTTATGGCTTATGGTGGTTATCTCCCGCTGATGAGCAATCGGAAAGCAAAAAACAGGGGAATCGAATTTACAACAGCGGTGGAGCCAGATCATGGCTGCCATCCAAATATCCCAACTTGGTCGGGAGAACGAGAAGGAGTCCGGAACGAAGATGGGTACGCTAAAATCAAGGTACAAATAAAGTTTTGCAATCAACTTGATGAGGTCTGGGTCGTAGATGAATAATCCAAAACCGATGTCAAAACAGCGAGCGCGGTTTGAAGAAGTAACGCCAGCAAATACTGTTGTGGCTTTTTTTGAGGCTCAGTTAAAATCTTTGGTTGCAGGGCTTCAGCTCCCAATCTTTGACGGTTATGATGACTTAGATGAAATGCAGTTTACTTTCTTGACTTTACCTTCAGGTCATACGGTAACAGTACAAGAATATGGCCACTCACCCCAAGCTGGGGTGAATTTGTTTATAGATAGTAAAAGTATTCCAAACATTTCATCGGTTATTTTTGAAGCTTGTCAGAGACTAGAAATACCTCGATCAAAGGTGATCTGGTTTCATCCTGATTTTCAGGAAGCGATTGATCAATTATATTCAGGGCACGATGAGGCAGAAAAACAACAGATTTCATTGCCAGTAGAAGAGTTGGCGCAGAGCAAGCGGTATGAGCGAATAGCTACGCTTGCACCTTCGGTGATCGATTGCTTTAACCATGCCCTACAAATTTATACTCGGCAAGATTTCCCTGAATACTGGGCAATGTTGCAGCATAATCTTGGTTTGGCTTACTTCGATCGGAGCCAAGATGATTTGGCAGAAAATATGCCGCATGAATGCCAAGAAGATTTGGAGCAGGCAATTAGATGTTTTAACAATTCGCTAGAGATTTATACACAATCTGAATTCCCACGAAAATGGGATATTAATCAGCAAGACTTGAGAAAAACTCAACAATTACTTGGATCATTCCTCATTCCCAAAGACAATGGGATTAATGGGTCGGAGAGAGTCAGTAAAAATCGGCAGATCGACCGATCTCTATCAGCCACTAGAGTAGCTAACCTAGATTGATTGATAGCCGATCAGGAGAATCTGCGGTGTTAGCAAGAGTTTGGAGCGCGGCGATTCAGGGCATTGATGCCATTAAAGTTGGGGTAGAAGTCGATGTCTCTAATGGTTTACCCGGCATCAGTTTAGTGGGGCTGCCAGATACAGCAGTACAAGAATCGCGAGACCGGGTAAAGACTGCCCTGAAAAACTCTGGGGCTAATTATCCGATCAAGCGGATTGTGATCAACCTAACTCCGGCGGATCTGCGCAAAGAAGGCCCGGTCTTTGATCTGCCGATCGGCGTAGGTATCCTAGCCGCCTCCGGACAAGTACCGACAGATCTATTGGGTGATTATTTATTTTTAGGTGAACTGTCCTTAGATGGCAGCTTGCGCCCAGTGGCCGGAGTATTGCCGATCGCCGCTGCTGCCCAACGGTTGGGAATTATGGGTTTAGTCTTACCCGCAGACAACGCCCAAGAAGCCGCAGTAGTTAAGGGTCTAAGAGTATATGGCCTGCAAGATTTGCGTCAGGTCATTAACTTTTTGCAAAACCCCGATCGCTTTGTCCCCACCGAACCAGAAACACCAAAGATCGATCGCACCATCAGTAATGTCAGTGATTTAAGAGATGTCAAAGGCCAAGCCCATGCCCGCCGTGCCTTAGAAATCGCCGCTGCTGGTGGTCATAACCTTGTATTTGTCGGCCCACCGGGCAGTGGTAAAACCATGTTGGCACGGCGCTTACCCGGTATTTTGCCCGATCTAAGTTTTAGCGAAGCCTTAGAAGTCACCCAAATTCACTCAGTAGCTGGGTTATTAAAGGAGCGCGGCAGGTTGATCGCCGATCGACCTTTTCGTGCCCCCCACCATTCTGCCTCTGGCCCCGCATTGGTTGGGGGCGGCAGCTTTCCCCGACCGGGTGAGATTTCCTTGGCACATCGGGGAGTGTTGTTTTTAGATGAACTTACAGAGTTCAAGCGAGATGTCTTAGAATTCTTGCGTCAGCCCCTAGAAGATGGCTTTGTGACCATCTCGCGCACTCGCCAATCTGTGATGTTCCCCGCCCAGTTTACCCTGGTGGCCAGCACCAATCCCTGTCCCTGCGGTTACTATGGCGATTCGATTCAAGCCTGCACCTGTTCGCCGCGTCAGCGAGAGCAATATTGGGCTAAGCTTTCTGGGCCATTGATGGATCGAATTGATTTGCAGGTGGCGGTAAATC
The DNA here is from genome assembly GCA_031378405.1 of Synechococcales cyanobacterium OTE_75_metabat_409. Lineage (GTDB taxonomy): Bacteria > Cyanobacteriota > Cyanobacteriia > Cyanobacteriales > Chamaesiphonaceae > JAAFHZ01. The sequence continues at coordinate 9,442 of JANNEH010000099.1, read as the reverse complement.
GACTGCGCCCAGAAGAAATCACTGGCAAGTCCTTAGGAGAAGCAACAGCCGCCGTGCATCAGCGGGTACAAGCTGCCCGCCAGGTTGCCCTGGTGCGGCTAGCTAATCAACCTACAAGTGATCGAGTGGTGATGTGCAACGCCCAGATGCAATCAGCAGATCTACAGCGCTGGTGCCAATTGGATGATGCCAGTCGGCAGTTGTTAGAAAAGGCGATCGAACGGCTAGGATTATCGGCCAGAGCCAGCGACCGGATTATCAAGGTGGCGCGGACTATTGCCGATTTGGGTGGAGTAGAAAATATTTGCACTAGCCATATTGCAGAAGCAGTACAGTATCGCACAATCGATCGGATGCAGTAACCACAACGCTCTGAAAATGTTGCTAATTGGTCATCTCAGCGAGAAATTATACTAAACATAGATTTTTATATAGACTTTTATCAATGGTTAAGCAATGAAACCATCGACAAAGCCCAGGGTCTAATCGCTGTTATGATATTTCACTGATAAAGAAAAACATACAGTGGCTGAAGCAATGGGAAAAATTTGGGAAATCGACTTCTATTCCCGCCCGATTTTGGATGAGCAGCAGAAAAAAGTTTGGGAACTTTTGGTCTGCGAAAGCCCCTGTAACACCCGCCAAGATTCTGCTACCTTGTTTCGCTTTGCCCAAAACTGCCCCGCAGATCAAGTGAATTCTACTTGGCTCAGCAAGGCTTTACAACAAGCGATTGGTGACCAAGAGCCACCCCAACGAATTCGCTTCTTTCGGCGACAGATGAACAACATGATTACCAAAGCCTGCAAAGACATTGGCATTCCGGCTTCCCCCAGCCGCCGCACGATCGCTCTGCAACATTGGATTAACCAACGCGATCGAGAAATTTATAGCCAAGATCCCAGCTATCAAGGCAAGGCCACAACCGCCGTACAAATGATGACCGATCCGCCGCAGCCCTTGCCCGATGCGATCATGGGCAACAAATGGGCGTTTGTCAACTTGGCTGCCAAAGATCTCGCAGACATGCCGGAATGGTCGATCGGCTTTGCGGAGGCTTTTCCTTTAGATTTAGCCGCAGTAAATATGGAGGCGCAGGTACCTGGGCTGCTAATTTTCAGCGATCGATCAGTGCCAGTTGCCGCTTGGATCTCGGGTTTGGAATTAGCGGCAGTGCGCTATTCTCCGGCACCCCAAGCCCAGCTTTTGCTAGAAACCGGCGCGAGTGATAGCTGGATCTTGGCGAATTCCAGTATGGTCAGTCAGGCGGCGATCGCCGCCGAAGCAGTGGGTTTCGAGAAACTAAAACAGCAGGCTAATGGTCTGCACTTTTTGGCCGTGCAAAGTTCTCCTACCGCTGAAGATTTTGCCGGATTTTGGCTGCTCCAAGAGCGAGGACCTGCCTAGTGGATATTGTCGAGCAGTTACTAGATTTATGCCGCCTTGCCGGGGCAGAACTGGCGGAGGTCTACCAGTCCAAATCGCTGTCTCGGCCAATATTTTTTGAGGCCAACCGACTTAAACAACTCGAAAGCGCCCAAAGTGAAGGTCTGGCTCTGCGGTTGTGGAAAGATGGTAAGCCTGGTTTGGCGGTGGCCTATGGGGCAGTAGATCCCCAGGTGTTGGTAGCAAAAACCCTGGCAATTTCTGGGCTAAATGATCCAGAAACCCCCCAGGTCAATAGCGGTAGCCAGCAAAAATATCCTGACCTAGGCACCCCAGTAGCAGTCAATAACCTACTTGAAATGGGTCGCAGTTCAATCCAAATTTTGCGATCAGCTTTTCCTGAAATAATCTGTAGTAGTCAGTGGGATTGCGAATCAGAAAGTGTCCGGCTGGTAAACAGTTTGGGGCTGGACTGGAGCTATACCGACACTACTTTGAGTGCTTATATTGCCGCTGAATGGATTCGCGGCGATGATTTTTTGAGTGTGGCCGATGGTCAAACCGAACGGGGCGCTCTAGCGCCAGAACAAATCATCCGCCAAATTTTCCAGCGCTTGCACTGGGCAAAGATCAACGTACCACCGCCCATGGGTCGAGTACCGGTGCTGTTTACGGCCAAGGCGGCTGATTTGCTCTGGGAAACTTTACAGGCAGCGTTGAATGGCAAACAGGTCATTGAAAGAGCTTCGCCGTGGAGCGATCGATTAGGTCAACGAGTGATTTCTAACCAGCTCACTATTTCTCAGATCCCCAATATTGGCCCTTTTAGCTGCCCCTTTGATGATGAAGGTACTCCCACCAGGCAATTAAAGCTGATCGATCGAGGAGTATTGCAGTTGTTTTATGCCGACAAAACCGTCGGCGAAATTTTGGGTTCTGGTTCTACGGGTAACGGAGTGCGATCGAGCTTGGGCAGCTATCCCAGTCCCGGCCTGATGAATCTCTCGATTTCTGCGGGTAAGTATGGCTTAGAAGAAATGATCAGCCAAGTTAACGAAGGTCTGATTATCGATCAAGTTTTGGGCAGCGGTGCTGGGATTGCTGGAGACTTTTCTGTCAATGTAGATTTGGGTTACCTGGTGCGGCGCGGTGAAGTAGTGGGACGGGTAAAGGATACGATGGTGAGTGGCAATGCCTATGTGGCGCTAAAAAATATCATTGCAGTAGGCAATGATACTGATTGGAACGGCCCTTGCTCGACACCATCTATTTTGGTGGATGGTCTATCGGTGACCAGTCGCTGTTGATATTAACCTCTAGTAAAACTTTTTGAAACCGTGCAAGTCTCTGTTTATCATACCCCCGAACTCGCCCCAGATAGTCTATTGCCCGATTGTGCGATCGCGATCGATGTGTTGCGTGCTACTACTACGATGGTGGCAGCACTAGCCGCCGGAGCCGAAGGCATCCAGGCTTTTATTGATATGCCCACCCTCATGGCTAACAGCGAGAGCTGGCCTACGGATAAAAGGCTCAGAGCGGGCGAACGGGGTGGCTCGAAGGTGGAGGGGTGTGATTTGGGTAATTCGCCGCTGGACTGTACCCCAGAAATGATGGGCGGTAAGCGACTGTTTATGAGTACTACCAATGGCACTCGCACTTTGGAGAAAATTGCTGGAGCTAAGACAGTTTTGGCAGCGGCTTTAACTAATCGATCGAGCATTGTAGATTATCTGTTGCAGCTCAATCCGGCTACGGTGTGGATTGTGGGTTCTGGTTGGGAAGGCACCTATGCCTTAGAGGATACGGTCTGTGCCGGGGCGATCATCCATAGTTTAAACAAGAAGCTGGGTCAGGTCTATGGTAATGATGAGGCCGTGGCGGCAGAGAGTTTGTTTGAGCAGTGGCAAAGTAAGATGGTGGGCTTGATGCATGTGGCCAGCCACGGTCAACGACTCTTGCGCCTAAATTGCGATGCCGATATCGAATACTGTGCCACCTTAGATTCTGTACCCGTCGTTCCTATCCGCACCGAAGGCGGGGTTTTCAGAAAATTATAATTTGGTTACAGAGGGGTTTTGAGACAGAAAGCTTTGATGATGGCTCAGCGATATTCTCTGTTTTAAGGTTCAATACCAAGTTCTTGTAGTCTTGCTTTGAGCTGCTCAACTTCTTGTTTTGCAAGAGCAGTTTCTTGTTTCGCGAAAGCTGATTCCTCTTTAGCTATGGCTGACTCTTGTTTGGCAAAGGCTGATTCCTCTTTTGCTAGTGCTGACTCCTCTTTTGCTAAAGCTGATTCATTTCTAGCCAATGATGCTGCTTCGCCTTCGCGTACTGCCGATTCTTGAGGTGTTGGTACCAATTCTCCATTGGGTTTAAAGAACCGCAGTTGACCATCTAGAATTCCTAGATACAGCTCTAGAGACTCGCTCCACTTACCCTGAGGTTGATTGGGGATATCTTGGTAATGGTTGCCGATTAACCGCAGTCCGACAAATTCTAAAGATTCTGGGTCAAACCAGAAATACTCTGGCGTGCGAAAGCGATCTTGGTAGAGTTCTCTTTTAGTAGTTCTATCCACATTTGCTGTTGATTCTGATAGCAGCTCAATGATGATATCTGGGTACTTGCCATCTTCTTCCCATACCACCCACGATCGCCGAGGTTGGCGTTGAGTATTTTTGACCAAGAAAAAATCCGGTCCACGAAAGTCTCGATTCTTGAGCTGTTGACGACTGTAATAAACCGTCAGATTTGCTCCGATGAAAAAATCATCTCGATCGCGCCATAGCCATTCTAAACAGCTTACTAGCAGCATTGCTTGTAGATAGTGGAGACTACTTTCCATTTCTGGCTCATCGCTAGCCAACAGGTTACTGTCGGGCAATAGGTTGGCAAATTCTTGAGAAGAGATCGTTGGCATGATTTTAGGTACCAAGTACAGGGTCTTCGTTCATGTAATGGGTTGAAACCCATCCGATCAATTTTAGTACAAAAATAGGAACAGCAGTCATGTACTAACGCCTGGAAGAACGAATTATTTAACTACGCAGCAGCCCAAAATATCACTAACTGTAATGTGTAGTTCTAAGTTAGTTTAGATCGTTTGACCATAGTTTTTTCGCTCTAGGTAAAAGATCTTTGGCTCGGTTTTGGATTTCAGCCGATCGCCAATTTTCTTGCTGGAGTACCCAGCGATTCAGCTCAATATGGGTATTTTCAAGCTTAGCTTTTTTCTGTGAGAATGGTAAATTTCCTAGCTCATTATTATATGCGGTTAAGGTTAAGTTCCCAAAAGTATGAACTAGCTTGGCATGAATTTCTTCCGCTGTTTCGCCTAGATCTTGTTTCCATTGTGAGCTAAGAGATTGAGGAAGAATATGTTCGATCGTGGCTGTGGTGAGATTGACGCATTCTTTGTGGCCAAAGGATTTTTCTAGGCGACATAAAATAAAACGAGTAGTACTGCGTCCATACTGTGGATGATGAAGAAATGCCAGATCAAACTCAACATCTTTGGGAAAGCGACGACCACCAGTACCCGAGGCCATCAAGTCATGTAGCCATTGAGCATGAGCTGTCGTTGGAAAACTTTTAACCCATTGAATAAATAATTTATTTAATGTATTAGTTGGTACTTCACAAACAGCACGGCGTACTACATAGGATTCGAGTAATCCTAGACATTTTTCTAATTCGAGGTCACTGAGTTGATGGGATTTCCGAGCATCTAAAAGACGTAGAATGAGAGGGTAGGCAGTTGTGACTTTCAGGTCTTGAATATTTTCTAGACGCTCATGAATGGCTTTATTTAATTCTGGGAAAAGACATAGAATGGTTGCATAAAGTTCACCGAATTCTTGAATAGATTTTATTTCCGTCTCAACATCTTTTGTAGTTTCGATACGTTTTAGCTTCGTTTTGATTGCGGCATAAATTCCACCTTGCTTAATATCGCTTCCATCTTTCATCATATAGTGACGAAGGAATTCAGTTAGATTATCACCAAGAGAATTTTCGAGAGGTTTCCAGTATCTGTCATATATAACTTCTTGTTCTCCACCAGTTGAGATGGAATGACGGAATCGCATTAGTATATAGTTGCGAACTAAGTCAGCTTGAGTTAGAGGCGCACCCTTGAAATTAAGGCTTTCAAAAATCAAATAAGGATCATCTTCACCTCCTAAATTGATCATAACTACTTGTAAAGAATGCTCGATAATTGTTAGTATTTTAGTCGGTATTACTGGCTCTCCACTGGCATCAATTCCTTTACTCAACTGCTTTTTAAAAAAGTGATAAGCCTGACCCATCAATGTCTCACTTGTAGGTATTTTCCAATCTAGAGCGATTGATCTATATACATCTCGATCAATTTGAGTTGGTACAAATTTCAAGGTATCTTCTAGTTCACAATGAGGATTTTTCAAATAAACTTCTTGAATTCGGGTTGCAGGTTTTTCTTCTAGACAATCTCGTAAGGCACAGAGAATGATAGATACGGTTGTGAGACGCTGTTGGCCATCAATAATAAGATGCTTACTAACCCCGACAGGCGTACTAATTGCAGGAATTGAGACGATTGCTCCCATGAAGTGGGTACCAGAATCACCTAAATCGTACTGCACCATAAGGTCATCCCAAAGAGATTGCCAGTTACTTTGTTTCCATGTATAAGGACGCTGAAACAGTGGAATCAAGTTTTGTTTTTCGCCATTAAAGTACTGAATGACTTTGGTGGGTGAGGCTTCCATTGAAATTCTGGGGCTAGTTTATACCAATAGTTTTCCCTATAATCTTCGGAAATACTACATTAGTAGAGCCAAAGTAATCTACTGTCTATCAAGTCGCAGCCGAAAGTCAAACCCCTCAACAACTTTTGGCCTTATACTTTTACTATTGGTTGACAGAATCAACACTAAAATTAGCCATGGCATTACGCCGAAACATATAGGGCTTAATTCTTTTCAGAGCAGAACCTCGGAATTGTTCTTGATATTCCTCGTCACTCATCACCGCCAAATCTGCCAAAGAACTATTCACTTGCCGTGGGTCTACTGCAAACTCTGCCACATCAGTAGCTTGAGCAAAACGCTGATTCCAAGGACAGACATCTTGGCAAATATCACAACCTGCCACCCAGCCTTGGAGATTTTGCCCGATCGATGCTGGTAACTCCGCCGCCCGGTTTTCGATCGTGTGGTAAGCAATACAACGCCCAGCATCTACCACAAACGGTGCCACAATCGCCCCCGTAGGACAAGCCGTTAAACAACGAGTACAAGTACCACAATACTCTTGATGAGGCTTGTCTGGCGTAATCTCTAAATCTGTGATGATTTCCCCTAAAAACACCCAAGAGCCATATTCTCGCGTAATTAAATTACCATTTTTGCCAATCCAACCCAAACCCGCCGCTTCCGCCCACACCTTATCGCCGATCGGCCCGGTATCGGTATAGTACCGAAAATGATTATTGGGATAAATTGCTTGCAGCCATTGGTGCAAAGCCTTGAGTTTCTTGGTACAAACCTGGTGATAATCCTTACCCCAAGCATAGCGAGAAATCTTCGCAGCCTCGGGAGGTCTAGTATCTGGTTGATAGTAGTTGAGAGCAACAGCAATGATCGATTTCGCTGTTGGCAATATCTCACGGGGGTCACGCCGACGAGGATTCGTCATCCACTGCATTTCGGCATGATAGCCTTGGCTCAGCCATTGATCTAGCCGTTCAGCAGTTTGTTGAACTAGTTGGGGTTCGATCGCCGCAACGCCCACCAAATGAAAACCGATTTCTGTGGCCTGATTTTTGATATCGGTGGGATCGATAGCTTTGCTTGCACCTTCGGTGATCGACATGATATGGATTGACCTTGCAGCGTTAAAGGTAGCTGGGATTATTTTTTAACTGGTTTGCTAGAATCTACTTTAAAGGGTTTGCCAACTTGGCACATGGTCATTAGGTCAGTAGGAAGAGTGCCGATCGCACTGATTGCTACACCATCTTGGTGGGGGAAGTTACCCATTAATTCGTACTGAGTGCCATCGGCGCTTACTAGCTGATAACAAACTCCAGAGACTTCAATTTTTTTGACGGTGCCCACAATATTGACTTGGGGCAGGTTCACAAAACCAGGAGTTTCAGCAGCGAAAGCTGGAGTGTTTAAAAATAAGCTCAGACAGAGAAAGCAAAGGTAGATCAATCGCATGGGCTAGGGTCTGTGAGTTGAAGATGATCTCAGAGTAGCATTTCGAGCAAAGAAACCCTATCCGGCTTGGTGCTTCTTTGCCAGCGTAATCATCCCTTGTAAAATTGCTGTACTGATGTGTGAGGGAAAACCGACAGGTAATTTTTTTGCGACTTGGTTTGCTACTTCTACTGCTGCTGCTAGCATCTCCTGCAAAATAGCTTCAGCTTTGGGGACTGAAAAATTGATCGACTGAGCCGTTGCTACAAAATGCCTGGGTTGAATTTTCGACCAAAGGTAATGATTGCCTTTCGAGCCTTTCAGCGCCATGGCCATTTTGATTTTTTGAGTAGGTAAATTACTTTTGTCCATCAATGGATAAGCCGAAATTACGTCATACAAAGGAGTCAAACGATAGCTCCCACCCGATTCAAGATAGACGCTAAAATTTTTGGCATGACCATCGATCGCCCCCAATAGCCAAAACAAAATCTGCGATCGAAAAAACAACTCTCGATCGGCCTCAGCATTCCTAGATCCCTCTAACACTTTCATGATCTCTGCAATCCCTGATCCGCCGTCATTCTGATATTTCAGGTTGGGCGAGACTCCCAATATCTGACAAAAATCTTCTTGGGGTAAGCGCATCAACCATTTGCCATCTTTTGACCAACGCCGATCGAAGCGCTCTACTATCAGTACTTTCATACCGTCAAAAGATTCAAGTTGGGCATTGGCGGCAGGTAAACCAAAAGCTTTGGCTATTTCTAAACAGAGCCATTCGTTTTCGCAGCTTTCGCTGAGATCTAAGTTGCGATAATTGCCCATGGGCAATTTAAAAATATGGCTAGTAGGAGTTGTGCCAGCAGGCCGACACCATTGGTTTTGATGCCATAACAATGCTGTTTTTTCTTGTGCTCCGGCGATCGAAATCCGAAAGTCATCAACTTCGGTAATCATGCCTAATGGGGTATCTTGATAACCCCGCAAAATTTGAGCAATTTCGGCAGTGGATAAAGGGTGAGCGTTGACTACTTCGATATTGGTGATTGCTTGATTGGCACAAAGCTGAATGGCACCTACACAATCAGCGCCGATCGCCTGTAATAAGTCAAAAGGATGACTGGTGGCAATTTTAAATCTGGTTTGGATGCGGGCGCGGATGCCTTCACTATTGGGGAGCAAATTATCGAAAAAGTTATAAACTCGATCGCCTTCATAGATTTTGGTATGTAGTGGCAAAGACAATGAAATTGGCTGAGCATCATCGCTATCTAACCATTCTGGGGCATATCGAAAAGACATGGCACCGGCAAGTGATTTGCGTAAATAACCGACTAAGCAGCCATTTATTAATACATTGAGTGTCACTGTTGACGGTGAATCTATCATGATTGACTTCATTGCTGCTCATACATGACATTATTATTTTCTTGGATATCGGCTGCAATTTCTTCAGAAAAAGCGGCTGCATACGCCCAAGCATTGGCAAGGTTTGTTGCTGATATTGTTGGATAACTGGTAAGTATGTCAACTTCACTATATCCAATTTGCCGGGATTCCACCAAGCCCCAAACAGTAATCCGAGTACCTGCTATACAGGCACTACCACCACAAAAACCTGTCTTTTTTTTAACACCTTGTCCAACAAAATTGTGATCTTGAGATAAAAATTGGATAGCCTGTGCTTTTTCTCGATCAGAAAGAGTTGATAATTGTTCTTGGAATTCTTGAAGAGTCATGATTAATAAAACTTTTAATTGCTAGTTTGAGTTGTGGGTGTTTTTCTGATGACTTTGGCAATGTATCCGCTCACGAATCTAGCTCCTCATTATAATTATCAGAATTCATACCAACAACTAAACCAT
>JANNEH010000061.1:0-30168 GCA_031378405.1 Synechococcales cyanobacterium OTE_75_metabat_409 | reverse complement strand
CGCGCTTTTGATATTTATTCGCGGCTGCTACGCGAGCGGATTATTTTCTTGGGTCAACAAGTAGACTCCGACATCGCCAACCTGATCGTCGCCCAGCTACTGTATTTAGAATCCGAAGACCCCGAAAAAGACGTGTACTTGTACATCAACTCTCCCGGTGGCTCGGTCTCGGCTGGCATGGGTATTTTTGACACCATGAACCAAATTCGCCCGGATGTATCCACTATCTGTGTTGGTTTTGCGGCCAGCATGGGTGCATTCTTGCTCGCTGCTGGTGCCCAAGGTAAGCGGCGCAGCCTACCCAACTCCCGGATCATGATTCACCAGCCTCTCGGTGGTGCCCAAGGTCAAGCCACAGATATCGAAATTCAGGCCAAGGAGATTCAGTACATCAAAGAAAATCTCAACCGCCACTTGGCCAACAACACTGGCCAGCCCCTGAGCAAAATTCAGGAAGACACCGAGCGAGATTTCTTTATGTCGGCGGCTGATGCGGTTAGTTATGGCCTAATTGATGAAGTGATCGATCGACCTCAGCTCTCTGTTGTTAAGTAATGAGCGACTTTGATATCGATATCGCACCGATGATCGACCATTCTTTGTTGGTGGCGACAGCCACTCCCGAAGATGTCGCTCATTGGTGTGCCGAGGCCGAGCGCTATAATTTTGCCGCCGTCTGTATCCAGCCGCGCTATGTGCGGTTGGCTGCTGAGTTATTGAACAACAAAAAAGTTAAAGTCTGCACTGTCATAGGCTTTCCCACTGGAGCCAACACCTCGGCAGTGAAGCTCTACGAAGCTCAAGAAGCAGTAGATAACGGCGCTGAGGAACTAGATGTGGTAATCGATCTGGGTAGCCTCAAAGCGGGCAAAGTCGATGATGTGCATCAGGAATTAGCAGCAATTTGTAATGAAACCGGCAAAACAGTAAAAGCCATTTTAGAAATGTCTTTGCTCACCCCCGAAGAACAACGAATTGCCGCTGAAATTTGTATGGATGCCGGGGCTAGTTACCTCAAAACCAGCACGGGTTGGAATGGGGGAGCGACGGTGGCCAATATCTTACTGCTGGCCGAGTTAGCCAAAGAACGAGTGGGGATTAAAGCCTCTGGCGGCATTCGCAGTCACGCCGAGGCGATCGCCTTGGTGCGAGCTGGTGCCACCCGATTAGGTACCTCGCGCGGGGTAGCCTTGCTCAAAGAACGGGATCAAAGCGGTGACAAAAACCGTGAATAAAACCTATCAAGTCACTGGCATCAATCTTAAGGCTACGCCCTTTGGGGAAGCCGATCGATTGGTGACAATTTTGACTCCCGAACATGGACTGTTGCGGGTGGTAGCTCCTGGTGCCCGCAAGCCCAAATCTAGTTTGGGTGGCCGCAGTGGCATCTTTGTGGTAAATCAGCTCTTATTGGCTCGGGGTAAGTCGCTGGATCGGATTACTCAGGCCGAGACTCTCCATACCTACCGCACTCTGGCTTTGGATCTCTCCAAGTTAGCGATTAGCCAATATTGGGCAGAGATTGTCTTAGCTCAGGCCATGAGTGATCATCCCCAATCTGATCTTTATGAAGTTTTAAATATTCACCTGCGCCGCCTCGATACTCTGCAAGACGGTGATGCCTTGGGTCATTTATGTCAGGGTATTTTTCATCTCTTAGCCTTGGGTGGGATTGCTCCTCAGGTGCATAATTGCTGGGCTACTAGTGAACCAATTGTCCCCAACTTAGGTGATCCTCATTGGCGGGTGGGATTTAATATTGATCGAGGTGGCACTGTCCGGATTGGTCAGTCTGAGGATGGTGGGGGGTTATACTATCTCAATGCCATAGAAGCTCATCTATTTCAGCAGCTATCAGCCGGGGTGCTTGATCCGACAGGTTTGCAGCCCAGTGACTTGGCGGCAGCTTGGATCAAGATAGAAGCTATTTTCCGGCGCTATATCCAGCACCATTTAGGTACCAATATTCGATCGGCTGCCCTATTATTCGTTGGCAATTAATCAGAACTGCCACAGACTAGGCGGTCATCTCGGCACGAAAGCTGTACATCCCACCCGCTCTTTGGGAAGATGTTAATTAATAACATCAATAATTTTTATTTATTTGGCAATCTACTGCCATTTACCGGCTGAATGCGATTATCAGAAGATCTAGAACCCAAAGTGCCTGCAGAAACCACGGGGGAAGAGAACACAGTATCTATTCCCGCCGCCATCCCCACTGCTGTCGATCCCCCGCCCGAAGAATCGCGGGGCATGTCTGCTGTCCTGAAAAATGGGAACTTTGTGACTCTTTGGGGTGGCCAGGTTTTTTCCCAGTTAGCCGATAAGGTTTATCTGGTGTTAATGATTGCGATCATCGAAACTCAGTTTCAGGCAGAAGGCCAAACCATCAGCGGCTGGGTCTCGGCAATTATGATGGCCAATACTATCCCGGCAATTTTGTTTGGATCTTTTGCTGGAGTATATGTCGATCGCTGGCGCAAAAAGCAGGTATTAGTAATTACTAATATTTTGCGAGGTTTGCTGGTGCTAGCAGTGCCCGCTTTGCTATGGATTGCCCATGGTCGAGTGATTGCTCAATTGCCGCTAGGGTTTGAGCTGCTGCTGTTAATTACTTTCACGGTTTCTACCCTAGGTCAATTTTTTGCGCCAGCAGAACAAGCGGTAATTTCTAATATTGTCGAAAAGCCCGATCTGATGTCGGCGAACTCTTTGTACACCACTACTGCCATGGGTTCCTTGGTAGTCGGCTTTGCGGTCGGTGAACCGTTATTAGGATTAGCCGACCAAGTGGGTGCCGGGTTTGGTTTAGGCATGAATGTAGGAAAAGAGCTATTGGTAGGCTTTAGCTATACCATTGCTGGCAGCCTGTTGTTGTTACTAAAAACCAATGAGCAAAAGCGCGATGCCAATATCGAAGAACCACATATTTTAGATGATTTAAAAGAAGGCATTCGGTATCTGCAAGATAACCGATCGATTCGGGTGGCCTTAATTCAGTTGGTTACTTTGTATTCAGTGTTTGCCTCAATTACGATTCTGACGGTGCGGTTGGCCGAGATTTTACCAGAAATCAAAGCTTCCCAGTTTGGCTTTTTGCTAGCAACCGGCGGAATCGGCATGGGTCTGGGGGCAGTGCTACTGAGTTTTGCCCGCAAATGGTTTACACCAAATAAATTAGCTTTATTTGGCTCGATCGGCATCGCGGTAGGTCTCTGTGGCATGGCTATTTCCACCCATAGTTTGTGGCAGACCATCTTGTCGATCGTCTTGATGGGGGTTTTTTGGGCGAATGTGGCCATTCCGATGCAGACGGTGATTCAATCGGAAACCCCACCAGAAATGCGGGGCAAGGTATTTGGCTTACAAAACAATGCCACTAATATTGCTCTCAGCTTGCCCTTGGCCTTGACTGGCATCGCCGAGTCGGTATTTGGTGTATCTACTGTACTGTGGGGGTTGGCGCTGATCGTAACCCTGCTAACTTGGTATCTATATGGTTGGGGATCGGCCAAATCCAGTTAAGATGTTGTGAGCATAGGAAATTATGCCGATCGTAACCTGATGAGACTCGACAATGCACATTGCTTGGCTTGGTAAAAAAACGCCGTTTTGCGGCAACGTCACTTACAGCCGGGAAATAACTAACGGACTAAAGCGACGTGGCCACGAAATTAGTTTTATGCACTTTGGCGAAAACGGTAGCCGCGATGATGTGCCGTTGCCTTTCTTGTATAAATCTCAGGTATTTACCATTCCCACCGTTCGCGCTAAGCGAGTTTTAGAAAAGTCTTTAAAGCGGCGGCGACCAGATATTGTCCATGCTTCTCTTAGTCTTTCTCCTTTAGATTTTCTGTTACCAGAAATTTGTCAAGAGCTAGATCTGCCCTTAATTGCAACGTTTCATAACCCCTACGATGGCAAGCGCCGCAATTTGACCTCCGGCACACAGCTATTGTCTTATCAACTCTATGCACCATTTTTGGCCAAGTACGATCGCACCATTATTTTTTGCCAAGAGCAGCGAGAGTTATTAATCAAGCTGGGGGTACCAGCCGATCGCATTGTGGTGATTCCCAATGGGGTTGATGAACAGAAGTATTCACCAGGGTTATCGACAGTTAAGGCCGAGTTTGGCGCAGAGCAGCTCTATGTATACCAAGGCCGTATCTCTACTGAGAAAAATGTAGAGTCGCTGCTGCGGGCTTGGAAGAAATCTGGAATGGGCGTGGATGGCCGCTGTAAGTTGCTGATTGTGGGGGATGGTACTTTAAAGGTTTCTTTGGAGCCTTATTACGATCGATCTGATGGGGTGATTTGGCTGGGAGCCATTACCGACGACCAACGCCGCATCGATATTTTGCGCGGTGCTGATGTGTTTGTGTTGCCTTCGTTGGTGGAAGGTTTATCGCTATCTTTGCTGGAAGGCATGGGTTGCGGATTGGCCTGTGTGGCCACCGATGCTGGGGCGGATGGGGAAGTGTTGGCTGGTGGTGCTGGGGTAGTGATCGACACTCAAGGTGTTTCTACCCAACTGCGGACTATTTTGCCATTGCTAAAAGAACATCCGGCCTGGCGAGCTACTTTGGGACAGGCAGCACGCGATCGAGTACTCCAAACTTATACGCTAGATGGCAATCTTACTCAGATTGAACAGGTCTACCAAGAAATCGCCCGCACCAAAACAGTCTCGAAGGTGGGCTAGGCACCTCTTAAGGATTATTGAGCTTTGTAATATATGCTTCTATTTCTGCGGCTCCCTGGAGTTGTCCTTGATCCCGATAAAGCTGGGCAGCTTGGCGCAGATCTTGAATAGCACCAGCCCGATTGTTTTGCTTGAGTTTGATGGCACTGCGATAAAAATAGGCCAGCGGATTTTTAGGGTCGATCGCGATCGATTTATTGAAGTCGGCCAAAGCACCACTAAAATCTTCTTTTTTGAATCTCAGACCACCTCGGAGTATATGTATTAGGGGATTTGTAGCATCAAGGGCAATTGCTCGATTAGCATCTACTAAAGCACTATTGAAATCATTCAGTCTAATTTTTAGACCACAGCGGAAAACATAAGCCAAAGCATTTTTGGGGTCAATAGTGATTGCTTGGTTCAAGTCAGTCATTGCCCCGGTAAGATCATTCAGTCGATCGGCCTTCAAACCACCACGAGCCGTGTAGGCATATGAATATTGGGGATTGATCGCAATCGCTTGATTGAAGTCAGCTAAAGCACCATTAAAATCTTTTTGATTGATTTTTATAGCCCCACGAAAAATATAGGCTAAGACATTTTTGGGATCTAAATTAATAGATTGACTAATATCAGTTAGAGCACCATTTAGATCATTTGATTTGATTTTTATAGACCCACGAAAAAGATAAACAATTACTTTGTATTGACGTTTAGATAAATATTTGGGGGCAAAAGAAAGAGCAAGATTCAAGTCTGCTAAGGCACTACTCAAATCATTCATACTACTTTTGATCGAGGCTCGAATCAAATAAGCTTCTGAAAACTGGGGATTTATAGCAATCGCTTGGTTAACGTCTGCCAGAGCACCCTTAAAGTTATTGAGACTATTTTTACCCGATGCCCGGTATAGATAAGCCTCCGCAAATTTGGGGTTCAGGACTAGGGCTTGATTCACATCTACCAGAGAACCATTTAAGTCATTGATTTGGCTTTTGGCCGAGGAACGCGCAAAGTAAGCCACCGCGTACTGCGGATTGAGCTTAATAGCATTATCAAATTCCTGAATGGCTTGCCGTTTACCGGCTAAAACATCGGTGCCTGGATCTAGGTACTTATTGAACCCGGCAATAAAATATTCATCGGCAGTAGAGACTACTCTATTGGGCACCGCTCTGATCGCGGAAAGCGGTTGGCGAGTGCCCACCCGAATACCAATTTCCCCCAGCGATTGCACGATCCAGCGGATCGGAATACCTCGGTTATAACCGGTTTTATCATTGACAAAAAAATCTTTAAATGATTCTAAAGTTGCGTCATCAATAATCTCGGTGCCCAAAGTATATCGATCGCCTAACCCATGAATAGCCACTAACTGACCATTGCTGTCGAACACTCCACCGCCACTCATTCCTGGCAAAGTATAAGCATCATAGATAACGCTGTAACCACCTCTGTCTGCGTTAATCCGTTTATTTGCTACGGCGATCGCCTTCCCAGCATTGAAACTAAAGCCCGGTTCTTCTAAGGGAAATCCCGCCGTATACACGGTATCTTCAGCTTTGAGGCTATTTGTAGAGGCCACTTGAGCTACCGCATAGTTGCGGCTACTTTGAAACTGGATAATTGCTAGGTCTAAATCATCTCCCAAGAGCTTAATTGCTGACCGATCTACCCGATAAACTTGCCCATTTCCCAAGCCTAAGCTATATTTTTCTTCCGCTGAGAGCGTTTCACAGCGATTGGTACCACAAACCACGTGGCGGTTCGTTACCAGGGTGTAAGTATTTCCCTGGCGATGTACAATCACACCTGAACCAACAGTATTACTCACTTGCAGTTTGATTTCTACTGTCGTCGATCGCGCTATGCTTTTAATTTCTGCGGGGGTTTTGGCCACTGCCGCATCAGCAAAAGCTATCAGAGCCACTGTACAGCCAAGGAAAAGAGCGTATTTCATGGAACTGGGTTCAAAAAAATTATAAAAAATGGTGGATACCAACTATCATTATGCTTTCAAATGCTTTTTGCTGATCTTTATTGATCTCGGGCGTTGAAGTACAGTTAATTTTTGATATTTCAAAGAGGAGTTCTTAATGTCCATCCCAGCCGTAACTCAGCAGTTGCTTGCCGCCAAGCAGGCCAAGAAAATCAGTTTTGCTGATCTCGAAAAAATCTTGGGGCGAGACGAAGTTTGGATTGCTGCCTTGTTTTATCGTCAGGCCAGTGCATCGGTGGAAGAAGCTGAAAAAATTGTGCAAGCCTTGGGTTTAGGTGCAGAAGTTGCTGCCGAATTGACCCAGTTTCCGGTAAAGGGTTCCGATATGCTGGTACCGATTGACCCATTCATATATCGCTTTTACGAAATTATGCAGGTCTATGGCATGGCACTAAAAGAAGTGATCCAAGAAAAATTTGGCGATGGCATTATGAGCGCGATCGATTTCACGATGGATGTGGAAAAGGAAGAAGATCCGAAGGGCGATCGGGTAAAAATAGTGATGTCTGGTAAATTCCTCTCCTACAAGAAATGGTAGACACTATTCATCATAAAGCTTTCACATGCTTTTACTGATCTCTACTGATTTCGATAATGTTATTGGCGACACAAAATTCGCTTTCATTCGATGGCATGATTCGACCTTAGACATTTCTTAAGCTATTTTGGTAACAAGCAGCGCATGAACCCCACCAGAATCTTTAAAAGTTCTCAGTTTTTCCAGCCAGTCGATGGAGAGCCGGTGCGATCAGTGGTGACAGAATCACCCGATGCGGTAATTGTGGCTTGGTACATCAAGCCGGGACAAGAGATTCCCGCCCACATTCATCCCCAAGGGCAAGATACTTGGACTATTTTGAGTGGTGGCGGGGAATATTATCTCGATCAGGTGGGGACAAGGCAGTCGATCGAGATGGGTGACGTAGTAATTGCCCCGGCTGGTGCTGTTCATGGAGTTTTCAATAGTGGTGATGAACCATTGGTGTTTATTTCGGTAGTATCACCTTTAAATGCAGGGTATCAATTGGTTCCTTTTGCAGATTCTATAACATTTTAGTAGTTTTTTGCACTGCATTGAAGTACATATTCCACTCATTTGCGTTTGGAGATCATTATTAAATTACCAGTCAAGTTACAAAGTACAACTACCTCTGATTATCCATGCATACACGATGGCCAAAGCTAGAGAAGAAAGATTACCGGTTAAGAAGTAAGTGTTTGAGATCCTATTCTTGCTATCGTCAGCCAGACGAGTTCCCAGCTTAAGTGCTGCGAAGGCAGGAAGAATTGTTGCATATCCGGCAAGCAATCCTATCATAATCGTCATTCTTTCCAGAATGCCCTTGGCTACCGACTCAAGTCTAAAACTATTTTTGTCAGTAATTTCTTCCTCTTTAACTTCAGTATTAGTATCATTTGATACATTTGGAGAAGCTAGTTGTTTATTCAGACAGAAGAAGTAAATAAAGGCGACAGCCTCGCCTATTCCTACTACAAATGCAATTAATTTCCAGCAAGTCATTTACCCAACCTCCGATAACTCTAGTATGATTTTTTTTACTGATTCATATTCATTGATAAACAGGGTATTTCTTCGCTTCCAGATTTGAGTCCTATTCTTACCATGTTTTTCACCCACCTCCTCATTATTCATGGTATTGATCATATCAAAAATAAGACTTGCATCCTGAGGCTTCCATGCTCTGGTCAAAGCCGATAAAACATCAAATAATCTTTGCATCTGCATACTTAGCCTCTCATTTTTCAAGTGAAAGCAGTATCTAGACCTGCCCCTGCGTTTATCATTGAGTAATTCACGCGCTTCTGTGAGGCCATCACCGATCATACCATAGGCAATTATTGGGTTTATAGGTGTCGCAATATCACCATAGTTAACTACATATCGAAGCTCTGAATTCAACATCCCTTTGTACCTCAGCTCTTCCAGCCAGAGTATTGTCCTTGTTGAATCTAGCAAGGTTTTTACAACTCCCTGAAACTCATCCCCAAGAGTTATTGTAAATGGTGAAAGAATACCATCAGCTAGTTCTCGGTTAACAGATCTAACCGCTTCTCTGAACTCCGCAATTAGTATTTGTGGCTCACGCTTTCTACTTGCCACAACATCAGCCATAAGTATGTATGAATTTCCCATGGTTTTAGCCCACTCATAACTCCTTAGCCATTATAGCTTGTTTCGGAAATCCTGATACTTACTAACATGTTTCAGAATTCATGATACGAATCTGACAGTTTGGGTGCGTTTAACGATTTATTAGATTGAAATCATTAGCTCTCAGTCTTTTGCCGGTTCCTCACACAAAGTAACATGTGATCTGGTGGCAACAGGGGCGATGGAGTACAGTTTTTAGCTGCAAATACATATTTAACTAAAGACTTTAAAGTTTTAAATGCAGAAAATTTATAGGAATAGACTGTTTTCATCACTACTATCTGTAACCGGGGATGCTGACGGAAATAATCCAGAGAAGGACAAATAATATGCTCAGTAAAGCGGACATACCACCAGTTTGAGCGAGCTTTTTGGGCTGGTGCCGACTTAGCATTGCCGGTAACCAGTAACAGGACTCCATGATCAGCTAAATGATCTAGACAGTTCTCTAAAAAATTATCTAAATCATAAAGATGCTCTACTACATCGAAGGCGGTAATCAAATCAAATTGATCGGTAACTTGGCTCCATTCAGCATAAGCACCATGACCTTTTTCTTTTAATAGCTGCCGGTTTTCAGCAGAAAACTCTAACCCCGCAGTTTTAACGCCTAACTCTTGTGCAAAATCTAAAAAAGCTCCATTGGCACAACCAATATCCAACACATTTTGTTTGGATTGAAGGATTTCAGCAGCAAAATCTACCACCTCTTTGGGCTTGGAAGACTGAAAATTCTTGGTAAACCAAAAGCCCCCAGCAGAGTATAAACGAATCGACTCTGCTTCAGAAATAATATTTTGGGTGAACCAAGAATGACATTTTTGGCACTCCCAAAGCTCTGGTTGTTCCGTGAAATGAACTACTGAACTAGAGTATTTGCTATTTTTAGGGTAATTAATATCACCAACTTTTGCAATAGATGGTTTTCCACAACAGGGGCATTTTTGCAGTCTGATATTATTGCAAACAAGAAGTGGTTTTTGGTTATTCATTGATAATAATAAATATTCGATAAAGGGAAGTTGGTCTTTTGGATAGCCGAAAAGGCTAGAATTACATCATTAGTAAATACACACTGCAAACCAGAGATTTTTTATTTTTGCTGCCAGAAATATTTTTGCTGACTACAAAAAATCTTCAAGTTTAAAGGTAGATAAGACTCTAATAAGCCGATGCGGTAGCCCAGATATTTGATGAGCGTTAGCACCAGCGAATAGGGAATAAGGTGTAACTTACCAATTTTCCAGAGGTAAGAAGTTTGAGCCTGGAGAAAGCGCATCCCTTCTCCTTCGGCTTGACCAGCTAAGTCTAGTATCCATCTTTGATGACTATAAAAAGCTCCGGTATCGAAGTAGCGCTGAAATTCTTGCATTAAAGTATAGCTATGAGAATGATAAACCTGCGCGTTGGCAGCATAGGCGATTCTGTAGTTGCTTTTAATCATGCGTGCAGCAATGTGCTGATCTTCTCCAATGATCACTTGTTTGGGAAAGCCTCCCACCTCATCCCAAGCATTTCTCCGATAGGCGCAGAAAGAATCGGAACAAAAAAAAGTCTTAATGCCCATGGTCGGTATGTCACTCTGACTTTTGACCAGACTAGCTGCTGGATAGTTGAACAGCCGGGGGAAAACTTCCATCGGTGGCGCGCCAGGTACCGGCAACTGTCGTCCGTACACGATGCCAATAGTTTCGTCTTGGAATGGCAACAGCAGCTCTGCCAAAAAATTATCCTCTACTGGAATAGCATCCTGAGTTAGATACACCAAAATATCTACTTCGGTGTTTCCCCAATAGCGACCAAGATTGCGAGTGTCTCCATGGTTGAAAGTAGCTTGATCGATCGAGTGCAAATGCACCCCAAACCCTTGGGCGATTTCCACTGTCCGATCTCCAGAATTGGAGTCAATCAGGAGAATATCAGAGGGAGAGACTACTGTAGTCAAAATTGGTAGAGATACCGGCAGAAACTTTTCGGCATTGCGAGTCGGTATGATAATTCTGACAGAGTACATATAGAAAGATGGAGAGGATTTACAACAAAGAGAAAAGACTGAATAGAGAAATTAGCTACTTGAATTTGGTTTTGATATTCAAGAGTTCAGCCAATTTTTCTAGTTTATTTTGATGCAGCATGGTGGTAGTAACAATTTGATCGATTTTCTTGCTTTTGACGATTTGGACTGGCTCAGCAGGATCTTGATATTGTTGAGAAACCTGCTTTTCTAGAGCTTGTTTCTTGTGCTGGCGAGAAAGCTTAACTTTTCTACCCATCAGAGATTGTAACTTTTCAGCTCTTCGGGCTTCGATTAATTCACGACGATCTAGAATGCGTTGGAATAATAAAGTGACCCCGGTCATAGAAAATACCGCAATTAAGTCGATCGCCAACAGACTAAAGTCTACCAAGATTACTGCCGACTTGACGAAACAGATCGCGAACACCGAAGTTCGGAGTACTGTTGGCAAAGATCGTATTTGCAAAACTTTCAGGGCAAAGTTGCGCGAGCAGACCAATATTATGGCCATCACTCCACAGAATATGGCAGATAGCCAAAAGTTGCCTTGCAACAGAATAATGGCGGTCATCGGCAGTTGGGGGTTCGGACCAAAGCCTTTGATCTCCTCGTCTGCATGAACATACAGCAGAGAACCGATCGGGTGCTCATAGCCCCTTACACCAAACAGAGAAGTAAAAGGGTGAGCCAGATAAGACCAAAAATCATATGTCCCAAACAGGTTTTTATAATTATTATGAATAAAAGAATAATAAAAAATATCTCCACTGGCAAACAGTCGATTGAAGATCGTAATCCAGGCATCAGCAAAACTGCTATTTTGCCAAAACATTACTGTTCCTACCGTGCCCATGAGTACAATAGCAATCAGTGGTAGATACTTTTTAAAGCTGACTTGATTTCGACCTTTAATTAGGGTGTCGATCGTGATGTAAGCAGTCAAATACTCTACCACAAAGCTTTTTGAGCCAGAAAAGAAGCCAACAGCAATATTAAAAATTACCAAGCTTAACAGGTATCGATCGCGTTTGTAGAGAAAGCAGCTAATGGAGTAATAAGTAAACACCGTGGCAAACCCCCGGCGAATGATGTCCATTACCCGATAGTCTTTGGCTAGAGCAATGCGGTCATCACCGCTCAAAGACTGAGTAACCAAAATATACACAAAAAACAGAGAAGACAGCGCCAGAATCACACCGGTAATGGTGGCTACCATATACTGGTAACGATGGTCTGAAAATAGCTCTCGATCGAAGCCTAAATCTTGTTTCTTGGCTAGTTTTCGATCCGTCGTGAGTAATGAAGTAATCCAAACTACTACATAAAATATTATATACAATGAGCCGATCAGTAGCCAGTTATCGCTGTCTATGTAGCCCAAAACGCTCAAAGCCGTTAAGGAAGATAACGAGAAAGCTGTGTTTAAGTTTAACTGCCCGATCGAGTCAAATTCATTCACTTGAATCCGACTAGTGAGCCAGCGTAGTCCATAAAAGGACGAAATCAATACCAGCAGTGGCAAGAAAGGTGATTCTAGAACGTAATAAATCATGGATTAGTCGGGTTCCTGGAAAATTCCTGAACCTGTTTGATACTGTAGCGCAGTGCCCCACAAGCATCCCAGGGAAGACTTGCCCACCAGCCTAAATGCCGGTGACGAATGGTAACTTCTTCGCGCCAGCCAGACCAAAGTACTCGTCCAGACAATCCGCCCACTTGGCAATCAGAGATTACTGTAGGTACTTTAACCGATCGAGCCTGAGCCAAATACATTTTGAGATTTAGTTCATAGTCGGCAAAAGCACGCAAGCTAGGGTCATAGCGCCAGTCTTGGAGATATTGTCGCCGATAGAAAGCCCCTTGGTGGTGCAGTCGATTTTTAAGGTATAAACTAGCGTCAAAGCGCGATCGGTAGTGACGCACCAAGTTTTTTCCCGCTAGGTAGCAAACATCACCAAAGATCAGATCCAAGTCTTGCCAGTCGATTTGATTGGCGGTTAAATGCTCCCAGATCTGAGTGAGGGTCTGGTGATCAACCAGTTGGTCATCGGCTCCAATAAAAAACAGCCAGTCACCAGTAGCCACCGCAATGCCCTTGTTCATGGCATCATATACTCCCCGATCTGGCTCACTCACACAATAGGCCAATCGATCCCGATAACGGTCTAAGATCGCTGCGGTGCCGTCGGTAGAACCGCCATCAATTAAGATATATTCCACCGCTGCTTGTTGGTTTAAAACCGACAAAATGGTCGATTCTAAAGAAGCAGCGGTGTTGTAAGAAACAGTAATAACACTGATGGTAGGATTCATAAATACTAAGACTGTTTTTTTTGTTTGCCGATCGGTTCAATAAACCGCCAGAGACCAACCTGCTCCAAGCTAAGGTGTAGCAAGATCCGCAGCCGTTTCGCTAGCAGATAAAAATAGGAGAAGGGCGGAAAAAAACCATTGGCGAGCCGGGCAGAATGAGCTTCATTGGCCGTCAGCCAGTAATTCCCCGATTTGCCGGTAGGAGCCATAATGGTCGTGACCTCATTTAACAGCAAAATTTGGCAGTGGCGATAGGTGCGCAACACAAAATCGTAATCACCAGCAATCGTATAACCCGCCTGAAATAGACCAAATCGATCGAACACTGCCTTGGTAACAAATAAGGAAGGATGGGGTAAAGAAAGATCTCGATCCATTTGCCAAATATTGGGTTGTTTTAGGTAGTGCAGCCCATTATTACTAATAACTTCTAGGCTCGCAGCAATTAGCACACAATTATAATCATCTAGCGGCATGGAGTTTTGGTAGGCGGCCACCACTGCGGCTAAAGCGTCGGGCTTATAACAATCACCAGCATTCAGTAAGCCAATAATCTCACCACGGGCTATTTTCACCCCCTTGTTCATGGCATCATAAATTCCTTGGTCTGCCCCACGCATCAAGGTGGTAATTGCCGCCGAATATTGCTGAATAATTTCATAGGTACCATCACTGGAGCCGCCATCAATAATGATGTACTCAATATTAGGATAGGTTTGCCCAATTACACTTTCGATCGTTTCGGCCAAAACACCCACTGCATTGTAGACGACCGTGATGATGGTCACCAAAGGACGTGTTTGTCTGCGTAATGGGATTTTTGGTTGGTCAATGGGCAGAGCAGACATCATCATTATTATTTAAGGTTGATATCAGGATATTTTTGCCGTAAAGAGGTGATGGTCAGCGCCTCAGTTGGAGTGGACGACTAATTACTAACCAGGCAGTTAGTACTGCTAACTGAATAACTAATAGGAGATATTGCCAAACTAAATATCCTTCCAAAAGTATAGCCAGTGCTAATGCAATTGAGAACCAAAGCAGCGGAAACTTCAGCCATTTCAGCCAAATTACCAGGGGAATTTTCATTTGCCGCATACTGGCTACCACTAATAATAAAGTCGTGGAGTAACCCAAGTTGCCAATTGCCGCTCCAATCAAGCCCCCATGAGTCACACCAAGAAAAATGCAGCATAAGGCAACAATGCCGCTGCTGAGGTGAATAAACGTACAGGTGCGCACCGCTCCTATGGCAAATAGAGCAAAGTAGGAAACTGCATTGAGAGAATAGAGCGTGTAGCCAGTAATGGCAATTCTAAAGCAGAGAATTTCTTCACCAGTCGCTGGGCGGGAAGTGATTAACCAAAATAATTGGGGTGCGATGTAGAAAAGGATCGCACCTAAACTGAAGGCTACAAAGGCACTTGTCTGAGTCCCTTGACGTACCATCTCCCGCATGGCTGGCTGATTGGGTTGAGGTGCTTGCCACATATTGCTGAGCTTTGGCAGCAAAGGCTGTACCGGGAAAGCTGACAGGTTATTGATCTGCACGGTGATGTCGGTAATTGCGGCGTAGACTCCCAAGGTTTTGATATCCAGAATTTTGCCGACAATCAGTCGATCGCCGCGCATAAATAACAACGAGCCAATACTCGATAGCCAAGTAAAAGTACAGTAGCGCAGAAATTCGATCATTCTGGCTGTTTGCCACTGTGGACGCAGATTTCGACGACTCAACCAGGGACTAATAATAACCAAGTGCAGCAGTAGCACTAAGATATTTGATGCTGCAAACCAGGCCATCATTGCGACTAAGCGGCCACCAAAAGCTGCAACCATTGCTGGTGGTAAGGCCGCGATCGGTACCAAAGAAAGAGTTGTCAGAGCCGCCAATAACAGGTTCAGTAGACTCAGCGAACCATATCGATGAGTTGCCTGCTGCAAGCTAATCGGCACTTGCTGAAACAGCCGCGCACTGATTGCCCAAGCCCCAATTTGAATCGCTTGACGGGCTTGGTCGGCTTGCTGGGTACTGAGAGCCGAGAAAAACTTCACGACAATATCGGCTCCGCCGTAGGTCAATACAGCCGCACCGCCAGCTAGGACAGCGGTGACTGCGGTAATCACCGTAAGAGTGATCGCCAAGTCTTTGGAATTATCTAGATCTCTGGCAATAAAAAAAGTAGCAGCGATCGCGATTCCACCTTCGATCGTGAACACCAGTGCAACGGTAGAATAGATCAAAGCCCATAGGCCATATTCTTCTATACCCAAGATTTTGATCAGCAGGGGAATGGTGGCAATGCCCATCAGGGCACGCAAAGCACCGCTGAGAGTTATGTAAATACCATTTTTTAGCATGATCGCTCCAGAACGCTGTGCAGCAGCACTTAGGGTATATTACGACGAATTGTAATTTGATCCGGAAATTTATGGGAATCGAAAACTGTATTTTTAGATAATCTTCTAACACTACATAGCCTGATCTTTATGAAAAAATATTGACTATGTAAATACATTTTTCGATATTGGTAAGACCAAATATGTTTTCCACACTTTACATAGTTGGAAGTAAGAGCTATGTAACTATTCCCTTGGTTACAGCAACATTGAGCTAAGATTTTTGTTGATCGTAAATTCCTATACCTAGAAAATATTTAATTTATGGAAGCTCCCCCCTTTTTGAAAAAGTACGTTATGTTGTAGATGTATCAAAAAAATAAACCAGGTAAATAATAATGGCTGATATCGTTGACACTGCTGTCGCAGCCGGTTCTTTTACCACTCTAGTCGCGGCAGTTACTGCTGCTGGACTCGTTGATACTTTAAAAGGCGCAGGCCCTTTTACCGTATTTGCACCCACCGATGAAGCATTCGCCAAACTACCCGCAGGTACTGTAGAAGCGTTGCTCCAAGACATTCCTAAGCTCAAGAAGATCTTGACTTACCACGTTGTTGCTGGCAAGGTAATGGCTGCTGATGTAGTTAAGCTGAAAACAGCTAAAACCGTAGAAGGCTCCGAGGTCAAAATCGATGCTTCTAGTGGTGTTAAGATAAATGACTCTACAGTTGTCACTCCAGATGTTGCTGTTGATAATGGTGTGATTCACATCATTGATACTGTCTTAATGCCCGCATAGACTCAAGAAATGGATGCTACTAAAATCCAATAGTAAACAGTGTGAGATCGTAGTTATTACCAAGCTACTGCCTCGCACTTTTTTGGTTTTATGAGCTGAAAGTTTCTACTAAAACAGGCACAATTACATGGGTCAAAAGACAGCTAAGCTATTGGAGTACACCCTGTAATTCTGTAAAATCTCATGTCTCAGCCAAACCCTGTCGCCATCTGCTTGCTCTACCGTGAAGGCAAACTTTTAATGCAGCTCCGCGACAATATTCCGACTATTTTGTACCCAGGACTTTGGGGATTATTTGGCGGTCATATGGAGGCGGGCGAAACCCCAGAAATTGCCGTGGTGCGTGAAATCTCCGAAGAGATCGGGTACGATTTACCACCAGATTTTAGCAAATTTGGGACTTATGCTGACGATCGAGTCTACCGC
Organism: Synechococcales cyanobacterium OTE_75_metabat_409; assembly: GCA_031378405.1. Lineage (GTDB taxonomy): Bacteria > Cyanobacteriota > Cyanobacteriia > Cyanobacteriales > Chamaesiphonaceae > JAAFHZ01. The sequence goes on along the minus strand of JANNEH010000061.1, from coordinate 13,410 downwards.
AATATTTTCTATGCCCCCCTCACAGTGCCGGTAGCAGAACTAGATCTGCAAGAAGGCTGGGATTTGGGCTTACTGACCTTAACAGAAATAGCCTCTGGCTTTGCTTATTCGGCTGTGGCCCAAGAATCTCGCCCGATCGGTCCGGTTCATCAACAGATTTTGCTAGACTTCGCCAAACAATACCCCCAGTTTTTTTAACATTCTTTAAGTAATCCGCCGCAAAATTGTCGTTCTCGATCGGTTTTGCCATAATCAAAGCGAGTAGCTCTATTCGGTAAACCTTCGGTACATCATGGATATCAAAACAATCTTGCCCGCTTTAGCCTTTGTCTTCATCATTTGCTGCCTCTTTTTTGGCACCAAAAACGGCTTCTACGACTCTGACAACTACCATGGTAATGGTTCTGCTCATTAAAATATGACCGTAAAATATGACTGTCAGCAACGAAGAACTATCTTGCTTAGCCTTGGCCACTGGCCAGGGTGATGAAGGTGTTTGCTTGCTGGCGCAAATTGGAGCCTACCGCATTTTGCTAGACTGCGGTCTGGCAGATATCTCGACTTTGTTGGATCTAGAGATTGATGGAGTCTGGTGCAGTCATGCCCACCATCATCATGCCAGTGGCTTAAGTGCTCTTCATGCCGCCCTACCCCAGTTGCCCCTGTATAGCAGCGCAGCCACCGCTACTTTACTGGGAATAGATTTTTTTACCCCGTTGCCTTGGCAGCAAGCTAACGAATCGCCTTCCCCCCTGGGCACCGAACTATACCCTGGACTCTATGCCCGCATCTTTCCGGCAGGCCACTTGCCCGGAGCAGCGGCAATTTTATTTACTTACCAAGGGCTATCCCGGACTTATTCTCTGCTGTATACCGGAGATTTCTTTATCTCTAACACCCGCCTCACTGAAGGCATCTCGTTAACCGATCTGCGAGGTTCGCGTCCAGATGTGCTGATTGTGGAAGGCAGTTATGGCACCACTCGGTATCCCCACCGCCGCCAACAGGAAAATGGGTTGGTACAACAGCTCAATCTGTTGTTATCGGAGTTGAGTACTATCTATTGGTTGGTGCCAGAGCTAGGACAGGCCCAGGAAATTCTGATGTTATTGCGCAGTCAAATGGCTGGGCAAAAAGTCCAGGTCTGGGTCGATGAAGCGATCGAACAAGTTTGCGATCGATATGTTCAATGCCTCTCGGAGCTACCGAGTAGTATCCAAAATTTTGCCCGTGATCGATCACTTTTTTGGGACGATCGGGGCTGGCCACGGATTGGTAAATGGTCACCAGAGCAGAGAACTGGGATATTTTTGGTATCAGATCTAGAGCAGTTAGAGTCGTTGGACTCAACCACCATTGGCCTGTTAGTCCCCCCTGATTATTTGGAGCTGACAACGGCTTTAGGATTGAGAACCACCACCTATTTTCTGAGCGAACATTCCGATGGCGCAGGCACCACTCAGCTCATTCACAATCTGCGTCCTCAGCATGTGATGTTTGTCCATGGTTCTGCTACTTATTTGGCAGACCTGACTGGACTCGAAGAACTACATAGTCGCTACCAACTGCATTTACCCTCTGCTGGAAGCTTGGTGGAGCTACCGATCGGCGATACTTTTCTCCATGCTCCTCCACCCACAGAATCCACCTATGAAGGCGAATTAGCCGAAGGCAGTCAGTTTGTGCATGTCTCTTTACCCGCTACTGTGGCCAATGATCCTCGCTGGCAAAGATTTGCCGACACGGGCTTGGTGGAAGCCCGATGGCAAGGAGAAGAGCTAATTTTGCGCGGGGTTTCGGCTCGCCAACTGATGAGTTACCCCGAAAAAGTCGCCGCCGATCTGCCCTGTTGTGGCAACTGCCGCTATTTGCGTGGTCAGCGCTGTCTCAACCCAGAGTCGCCCTTACATGGATTTAAGGTGACAGCTACTGGAGTCTGTCGATCGTTTGAGCTTATTACTCAGTAATAATCGCCTCTACTTCGATTTCGATCAGCATGTGGGGATCAATCAACCGACTCACTTCTACCATGGTGGTCGCCGGACGAATTTCCCCAAAAAACTCGCCGTGAGCTTTGCCCGCTTGCTCCCATTCACTAATATTGGTCATGAACATGCGGGTACGAACCACATCTTTCATACTGGCTCCCGCTTTGGCTAAGGCTGCTTGAATATTTTGGAGAGTCTGGCGGGTTTGGTCATAGACATTATCGGCTAGGTTACCGGCGGCATCGCTACCAGTGGTGCCAGAGACAGCGATATGATTGCCAATTTTTACCGCCCGAGAGTAACCAATGATTGGTTCCCATTTTGAGCCAGTCGCAAAGTTTTCTCTTTTCATGTACTTCACCTAATTCTAAATTTGGTTTGTGTTGTACTTAGAATACTACTTTTTGAAATCCGCAAATTTAGGTAAATAAGCTTATAGAAAACCATTTACAAACCCTCAACAACTATGTATGATGCAGCCTGCAATCCTATTTGATTAATTTTCGGGTATGAGTAACGAACAATTTTTGGCTATCTCTGCAATCAATCCACTCAACCCGAATCATTTTAATCTTCAGAACCCTGGCATAAGCTGGTTAGAGCCTTTTAGAACAATTCCTCAAGGAGCAGATCAATCTTTCACCAGCGGCCAACTGCCACAGTTGACTACAAGTTTATTACAGTCAAATGTCAGTATTTTGGCTGGGAGCATCGGTCAAAATACCGACCCATTTATTCCCTTCACCAGTTATTCAGCGAATAATTTTTTTGCCAACACGTCTGTCACATCATGGCAATTCCAGTCATCGGCTGAAGACAAAGCCTTCGCTCAGGAGATTGATCCAGTCCGCCAACAGATCGCAGATTCTTTTCAACAGCCCGATTTAGTAGGACAACCAGACAGCTCCCTAGTCCAGACGATCGATTTAGCTCGACAACAGATCGCCAGCTTTTTTCAACAGCCAAATATTGCTCAACAACTAGCTCTTGTTTTTGGCCAAGGCGTTGACCCAGAACTAGCGCAAAGCTATAGCCAGCAGATTCCCACCATTGAAATAGTACCAGATAGTATTTTAGGTAAAGCCAATGGGGCTTATGCCGCCAGCAAAAATACCATCTTTTTGGCTCATAGCCTGATAGCACGGGGCGACCAACAAGAGATTCTAACAGTCTTAATCGAAGAAATTGGCCACAGCATCGATGCCCAGATCAATACCAAAGATGCAGCCGGGGATGAAGGAGAAATCTTTGCCAAATTAGTGAGTGGTCATCTGGAGCAAGCAGATTATTTGGTGATGATTGCGGAAGATGACCACAATCAGATCATCTGGCATGGTCAAGCCCTAGATGTGGAGAACTCCACCCCTAACAACTTCACGATCCGAGCTGCTGGAACAGTGGAGATCAAAGGGAATAGTGACTTAGATGGTCAACCCTTAGACCTGCAAGATGATGCCTTGATATATGCAGGACGAGGCTTTAGTTTTAAGGGCAACACTGTTTTACCTGTAAAGCGAGATATTAATGGCAACCCATTGCGGGATAGTCAAGGTAAGTTTATTCTGGTCGATCGAGCAGTAGCAGTTTCGGCAAGTTACTTCTTGAGTGAGACGAATAGCCGAGATTATGGCAACTTAGTGCCACCCCAGGTAGTAGCTCAACAACAAATAGACATTCCTAGCTATAGCAGTTTGGAGCAGCAGTATCTAACCAACAAAATTACTAGCAGTACTCCCCAGGTCACTTTCAACGCGGCCACCACGAATATCAACAATGCTAGTAAATGGCAACAAAACTTCCCAGTCAGTGGCACCAATACTCAAATGCGACTAGTGCAAGTGATCGGAGGGGATTTGAACATTCCCACTGGCATCAGTCTGAGTAACTGCATCATTATTGTTACCAATGGTGATATCGACTTGCAGGGTGGTAATCAGCAGTTTGATAATGTCACTCTGGCGACTAAAATCACTAATGTCCCTGCCGGGACTAAAACTGGAGCGGTTTTGCTGGGTAACGTCCGGGCTAAAAATCTGACTGTACTGGCAGCAGCAGGTTTATCCACTGGCAGTAATGCTAGTTTTGATGGCAATACATTGTTAACTACCAAAGTCGGGAATATCGCTTTTCTGGGTGGAACAACCAATCTCAATGCCAACCAAAACCTGCAAGTAATCGCTCACGGTGAAATCGACTATCGCAGTAACCAAACCACTCGTGGCCAATTTTTAAGTACCGGAGACTTCGTAGCCAATGGCAACACTAATATTTTTGGCACGATTAGTAGTCAAAGTAGCATTTTTCTAAATGGCAATACCACAATTACCGCCGTCCCCACCGCCGATATTACTCCACCCACTATCACAGTGTCTTTAGTAAATGACAGTGGCAGTAGCAACACCGATCGGTTGACCAAAGATGCTGGCATCAAAGGCCAAGTGACAGATGCCAGCGGCATTGCCGAATTTAAGGTACAGCTAGACGGCAGCGCTACTCAGATTGACCTGCGCAGCAAACTCCTAGCCGATGGCACCTTCAATTTGACTGATGCCCAAGTAAAACAGTTGGTCGGCAACTTAACAGATGGTTTACATAGCCTAGCTTTTAGCACCAAAGACACCGCTGGTAATCAGAGTACTTTTAGCCTCAGCTTTACCCTAGATACCACAGCCCCACTGTTCACTCTGACCCCTTTAAACATCATCAAAAATGATGGCAAATTAGTTGGTCAACTCACCGACAGCAGCTTAGACCAGCTCACCTACCAATGGGACAGTGGCACTGCCAAGCCGATCACGCTTACTAATGGCAGTTTTAATCAAGCCCTAGATTTCACTGGCATTATTAATGGAGTACACGTCCTAACCGTTACGGCTGTGGACAAAGCAGGGAACCTCAAAGTCACTCCTTATAACGTCACCATTGCGATCGATAAAGCTGCTCCAATTATTAATGCAAGACTGGCGATCGATAGCGGCAGCAGTACTATCGACGGTATCACCAATAACCCAAGCATCACTGGCACAGTAACTGATGACAATACAGTTACTCTTCTTCAAGCCAGCTTCGATGGCACCAACTATGTCACCATCACCCCTGGAACCAATGGCAGCATCAGTCTGAGCGCTGCTCAACTGGCTACGATTAAAGGCACTGCTCTCACTGATGGTAGCTACAATCTGCGCATCAAAGCTGTAGACCAATATAGCAATGCCAGCAATCCCTACAGCATTAGTTTCACTCTAGACACTACCGCCGCTACACCAGGCCAAATTACATTGGTTGCAGCCAGTGATAGTGGCAGCAGTAATTCCGACCGTATCACCAACGTTAAAAAGCCTCAGGTGAGCGGTACCGGGGAAGCCGGTAGCTCTTTAACCCTGTTGGATGGCACTCAACAGGTAGGTCAAACCACAGTCGGTACTGACGGGACTTGGCAAATCACCACTGCTACTGAGCTTACTGATGGTCAACATCAGCTCACTGCCAAATTTACTGATATCGCTGGCAATGTTAGCGCTGTTTCTCCGGCTCTGACACTGACGATCGATAATATTGCACCCACGCTAACTTTGGGTCAGAGCTTAGACAACGCCACCTTAGTTAGTAACGCTCGTCTTCAGGGATCGATCGCCGATGGTCAAGTCGTTACGGCTAGCTATAGTTTTGCCGGTGGTCAGACCGTAGCATTGCCAATTAATAATGGCCAGTTTGATGTGCCCTTCGATTTTACTGGCATTGCTGATGGTAGTCATCAACTAACTTTGACCTTTACCGATGCGGCTGGCAACATTCTGAGTCGCACCTACGCGATTAATCTCAGTCGTGGCCCACTGCTGACAGTGACGCTGTTGAATGACACTGGGGCGAACAATAGCGATGGCATTACCACGGATGTCACCATGCGAGGGCGAGTGGCCGATCGAAATCAAATTTCGCGGTTAGAAATTGCTCTAGATAGCACAACGAACTATGCAGACTTTACTTTTGCTCTGCAAAACGACAATAGCTTCCAGCTCTCGGCGCTGCAAGTAAATTCATTGGCGGGTGGTCAGTTGTCTTTGGGCGCTCACACTTTGAATGTGCGGACTGTTACGGCCAATGGTGTGACGGTGGGCAGTAGCCAGTTGAGCTTTACGCTCCAAGCCACTGATATTGCTAATGTGCAGTTGGCTTTAGCTACCAATAACGATAGTGGACCACTCAATGATGGTGTGACTGATGCGGCTAAAGTAAGTTTGATTGCCAAGGCAGCACCGGGCAGCACTCTTACCCTGGCTGGTTTGAACAGAACTGGAGTCGCCGATGCTACTGGTCAAGTAATCTTTGACAACATCGATCTAACTTTGGGTGCAAATCATTTCACTGTGACCAAAGATGGTCAACAACAACAGTTCACTTTCCAGCGAGTAGCTCCACAGAATGTGGTGCTGGAATGGAACTCGATCGCTTTGGGTGTGATGCAACGCGACCCTTATACTCCACCACCAATGTTTGGTCGTAACCTAGCCATGGTGCAGGCGGCTGTGTATGACGCGGTGAATGCAATTTCTCAGCGCTATAGCGTTTACAAAGTAGATATCAACGCGGCGGTTGGGACTTCAGAGGAAGCCGCCGCAGCGGCGGCAGCAGCCCGGATTTTGATCAAACTCTATCCTTCCCAACAGGCTCTGATCAATGCTGCTCTGACTCGGACTCTCAACACCATTACTGATGGTGCCGGTAAGACAGCGGGAATTGAATTGGGTAACACGGTAGCCGACCAGATTTTTGCCTTACGAAGCAAAGATGGGGCAAGGACTCAAGTTCCTTATCAAAACAGCACTGAGATTGGTAAATGGCAGCCCAGTTTGCCCAGTTTTGGGGGCGCTCTTTATCCGCAGTGGCCACAGGTTACACCTTTCGCCTTAGATGCTGGCAGTCAGTTCCGGCCTAATGGTTTGCCACTGTTGAATAGTGCCGAATACACTGCGGCATTTAACGAAGTTAGTCAGTTAGGTGCCAGAAATAGCAGCACTCGCACCGCTGACCAAACTCAGATCGCCCAGTTCTGGTCAGATGGCAGCGGTACGATGACTCCGGTTGGTCACTGGAACGAAATTGCTGAAACAGCGGCCAGTATCAAGGGCACTAATATCATTGAAACAGCACGGCTGTTTGCCCAATTGGATGTGGCGTTAGCTGATGCCGGGATTGCGGCTTGGGATAGCAAGTACACTTACAATACTTGGCGACCGATTACGGCGATTCGCGATGCAGCCTTGGATGGTAATGCCAATACTACGGCTGATCCCAATTGGCAGCCGCTGATTGATACGCCACCTTTCCCAGAATATGTTTCTGGTCACAGTACTTTTAGTGCAGCAGCGGCTGCGGTGTTGAGCAAGACTTTTGGCGATAGCTTCCAGTTTCAAAGTGGTTCGGTGACTTTACCGGGTACTAGTCGGGCATTTACTAGTTTCACTGGAGCGGCGGCAGAAGCTGGGCAGAGTCGGATCTATGGGGGTATTCACTTCCAGTTCTCTAATCGGGATGGTTTGACGTTAGGGAAGCAGATCGGGGACTATGTGGCCGATCGATTCCTCATAGATGAAACCAAAGGAGCAATTCAGGTCAAGCTGGCTCTAGATACTGCGGCTTTTGGTACGACTAACCGCGATCAGGTAACTAAAGTAGCAGACCTGACTGGGGTGGTGCGATTAGCTCAGCCGGGACTACGGTTACAGATTGCCCAGGTGGGCGGGGCATTTACGGATGTGGCAGTAAATCCTGATAAGACCTTTAATCTGTCGGCTAGTCAGTTGGCGGCTGCGATTGGGACTTTGACCGATAAGACTTATCAACTGACTTTGCGGTTAGTAGATGGTAGTAATGCTGTATTGGGCAGCAATAATTTCAGCTTTACTTTAGATACTACTGCGCCAGTAATTCAGCTCGGCGATCTGACTGGGGCTAGTCCGTTGGCTCATTTGGTGGGTAGTGCTGATATTGGTGGAGCTGGAAGGTTACGAGTGGATGGTGGGGCTTGGAGTAGCTTTGCCTTGCAGCCTGATGGTAAGTTTGATCCAGTGATTAGTGCGGCAGGTTTGACGGCTGGTCTACACCAGGTGGAAGTACAGATTGCTGATGCGGCAGATAATTTGGCTGGCCAAATTGTGAGTGTGACAGTGGATGGCAATGGGGGCTTCTATTCTTCACCGGCTACCAATGGTGGCTGGGGTCAGACTCTTAGTAATGGTTTTGCGCTCTATGAGGGTAATAGTTTAGTTACTGAGAAGGCGATCGATGTTATTTTCGGCGGCTCTGGTCAGCGAGTGCTGGAGTTTGATTTACAGACTAACTTTGATGGCGGCGATACCCGTAGTTTTGCCCATGACCGGGTGGCCTTCTATTTGATTGATGCCAATGGTATGCCGCTGTCGATCGATGGTCAAAGACCAGGAAACCTTCCAGTGTTTGCTTACGGTGAATCTGGCACCGATACGATCCCTGGCTTGGTGCAGTTTGATGGGACTCATGTGAAAATCGATGTGAGTGGGGTGACTGCGGCTACCGGTAAACTGGTGGTGCAGTTGCTGAACCAAGATAGTGATGGGCGCGGCAATGTTAAGGTGACTAACTTCGTCGATCGGCTAGATGCTCAAGGTACTCCGGGCAAGGCAGTGAGTCCTTATGTGGCTCCGGTGAATCCTGGGGCTGGCGTGGTGTTGGATGGTTATTTAGGTACCACTAATGGTCAGTTATTGTTGAGTGATGTGAGTTTCGATAAGAGTACCGGCAAGTACTCTGCTGATCTGCGGGTGAAGAATGTGGGCAGCACTGTCCTTTCTCGTAATTTGGCGGTGTTGTTGAGTGAGTTGCCTACGGGTGTGACCGTGGGGAATGCTTCTGGTATTCACCCAGCAGGTTCAGCTTATCTGAATTTTGCTACGGCGATTCAGGCTGGTGGTTTGGCGGCGGGGGCGATTAGTGGTGCGATTCGGGTGGAAATCAATGATCCAAATCTGAAGGCTTTTGGCTTTAAGCCGGTGGTGTTGCAGGGGGCGGCGGAGCCGATTCCTGATCTATCTACGCTACGGAATTTGACTGTGAAGGTGGGAGATAAGCTGGATTTTGCTTTAGATCCTAATTTGGTGCTGTCGATTGCTGCTACTGGTAATCTGCCCACCGGTAGTATTACTGGGGACAGTCATTTGGTGTTTAATCCGGCTCCCAATCAGGTGGGAACTTATGACTTTACGTTGATTGCCCGCAATGGTAGTACCGAAACCAGACAAGCCGTGACTTTGAATGTGGTAGCCGATCCAATTACGACTACCAGGGTGACTGGGATAATTGCCAATACTAACCAGGCTGGGATTGCGGGGGTGTTGGTGGAGTTTGCCGGTCAACAGGCGACTACTGACTCTGCGGGTAAGTTTGTGATTGTGGTACCTGCTGGAGCGGCTGGTGATACGCTGAAGATTTATGGGCAAAGGATTCAAGGGGGTGGTGTTACCTATCCCTTTATTGCTGAGAAGATGCCGCTGCTATTGGGTCATGATCTGTATCAAGGGGTGAATAATGCGATCGATCGGCCTATCTATTTACCAACCATTGATATCAGTACTGGTACAACAATAAATCCTAATGCTCAGACGATTGCTAGCAACCCTAATCTGCCCAAGGCACAAGTGACGGTATCCGCGAATAGCTTGTATGACAAGAATGGCAATGCTTTTACAGGCGTGTTAACTATTAGTGAAGTTCCAACAAATCTTACTCCGGCGGCACTGCCTCCTAATCTTCACCCAGATTTGGTCGTGACCATTCAGCCAGGGGATATGGTATTCAATACACCAGCCAAGCTGACTTTGCCAAATAGAGCTGGGTACAAACCTGGGTTGATAATGGATCTTTGGTCGATCAATCCGAATACAGGGTTGTTTGACATTGTGGGTAAAGGCCAAGTAAGCGCTGATGGTAGCGTGATTGAGACAATCTCAGGTGGAATTCAGAATAGTAGTTGGCATATTTTCGCACCACCACCTAGTATTAATTTGAATCTTGATAATAATGAAGAGCAACAGAAAGTTGCTCAGGTTTGTGAAGATACCAAATCTTATAAGTCAGAAGTATCATCTCAAACTGGAGCAGTACTAGATGATCGCGCCTTAGTTTCATATCAATCATTAGGCACAGCCAGGTTTATAAGCTTGCACTATGATTCTCAACGAGCAAACCCAACCAAAGTATTTCGGATTAATGGGACTGTTGGGGCTGGAACTTTTAATGATGATTTAGTGACGGCCAAGATTACTATTAACGCTAACGGTGTCAACCAAATCATTCCTGGCCTAACTTCATCTCAAGCCACTGGAATTACTGGTGGTGAAAGGATTTGGCGTGTTTCTGGAGATACTATTGATGTAGCGATTCAAGGGGACTTAAGTCATTTGGGTTCAGGGGTTTATGTTTCTCAACTAGATGTCGGTATTCGTGGTAATAGAGTTATTCCTAACTCCAATCAATTGAACTTCGTTGGAACCACAAGCAGCCAAAATGGCAAAGTTATTGTTGTTAATGATAGTGATAGTATCTTCGGTGGTGGTTGGAATATTTCTGGTTTACAGAAGCTGGTGATCAACCAAGATAATTCTGCACTTTTAATTGATGGTGGTGGTAGCCAGTGGCTATTTGATGCCCCAATAGAAAATATTTATAAATCTCCGGCTGGAGACTTCTCTAAGCTGGAACACTTGTCTGATGGAACTTGGCAACGTACTACCAAAGATGGAACTCGTTATCAATTCGATGCCAACGGTCTGATGGTGGCAGCTACTGACAAGAATGGGAATACAACCCGCCACATTTATAATGGGGCTGGAAAGATTCAGCAGATTATAGATCCAGCAGGCTTAACTACCACTTTTAATTACACTGGCAATCGCGTTACTAGTATTGTCGATCCTGCTGGACGTATTACCAATCTTAGCTATGACTCTTCTGGGAATTTATTATCGATAACCGATCCAGATGGAACAAAGAATCAATATGGTTATGATGATCGTCATTTACTCTCTACAAGCATTGATAAAACAGGGCAAATTCGCACAGGGGTTTATGATGAGTTTGGACGAGCAAAAACGGCAACAAGAGAAGATGGAAGTATAGTCCAGATTCGTCCGGTAGAAGTTCAAGGGTTGTTAAATCAGCAACAGACAACCAACTTAAATCAAATAGCTCGCGCAGCTTCATCCACTAATCCCATCAGTACTTATATTGATGGTAATGGGCAAGTTCAGAACTCTACCGTTAATCAACGTGGACAGCTAACGAATCTTATTGATGGAGGAGGGTTCCAGTCCAGGACTACATACGATACTAACTATTTAGTTAGTTCTCAAACTGATGGGAATGGAAACTTAATTAAATATCAATATGATGACCGAGGAAATGTCATTAAAGTGGAAGATGAGATTTCAAATTCATTTCTCATAAATAGTAATAATGTCGATGTATTGAGTAGCAATTTACGCTTTACTAGTGAAACTAACACTTTGAATTATGGACTTCTTGTCAATGGAGATGTCAATAATGATGGCTTCTTCGATGTAGTTGCATCGACTAGCGATCAAATATTTATTTCTCTTGGAGATCAATTAGGATCTTTTTCTAGAAAATATCAGATCCCGACAACAACCTATGCTGATTTTTATCGCAATGGCTACTTTGGAAATCAAATTGTGAAAGTAGATTTAAAAGATGTAAATGGTGATGGAGTTGCAGACTTAATTGCAGGATTTAAAGCACTTGATGGAGAAGTCTTTACAGGCAGAGGTGATTCGATTTTAGTGTTTATCAACAAAGGGGATGGACAATTTGAGGATGCTCAAGCCTTAAAGTTAAATGGGAAAACCGAAGGGTTTGTTATTGATGATTTTAATAATGACGGTAAGGTGGATATACTTGCCTTAAGACCTTTCCAGGAAACATACAATTCCCCCAATGCTAGGAATGCAAATGCACTGGCACTCTTCACAAACAATGGTCAAGGTGGTTTTAGCCAAGCCTCAATTAATATTCCTGGAATCAATAATTTGAATTGGTCTGATGGGAATAAGATCCAAGTCCTAGATATAGATGGTGATGGGCGAAAGGAATTGATTTTCAATTCTTCTGGTAACTTGCTAACATTTAAGTACAACCTTAGTACTTCTACTTGGATAAACACTAATAGCTTTAATATTACCAACCGCACATATTTGACTACCGGAGATCTAAATCATGATGGGTTTGGGGATCTCATCACATATGGTAATACCCAAGCTAATGTGCTACTTGGGCGGGCTGATGGTAGCTTCTTATCACAAACACTTAACCTCATTGATAGTTTTAAATCAATTGGATATATTAAAATAGCTGATGTCAACAATGACAATAATACCGATCTTGTTATAACTGGAACAAGTACAGTTATCCTGCCAAATAATGTTATTCAAAATCAGTTGACTGTCAAAATTTATGATTTAGATAATGCAAATTATCTTCAGCAATTGGGCAATACTTTAAACATATCGCAGCCCGTTAAAAATGTGGTGCTGCCAAATGGTACCACTACTCAGCTTAATGATAGATATTCGTTTAAGGATTTGTTGGATATTAATGGAGATGGCGATCTAGATTTTTTACTCGGGCATGTTGACAATGATAAATTTGCGATTATCGATAATACGCTCATTACTCGTCAAGCGGCTATTCTAACCAAACAGTACACTTACGACTCAATTTTCAATCAACTGACTTCTGTAACCGATGAACTTGGGCGAAAAACTCTTTATGAATTAGATGCCAATACGGGTCGTGTTCTTAAATCTATCCATGTTGTTGGCCAATTAGATACAACTAGTAATGAAAATAATGATGTTATTACTAGTTATACTTACATTCCTACTGGTCAAATAGACATCATGACTGATGCTCTGGGGCATATTACAGATTATGATTATGACAGTCGTGGTAATTTAGTGAAAACTACTACTGCTAAGGGAACTGTAGATCAAGCTATTGAGCTGTATGAATACGACTTGGCAGGAAATCGAACTGCGACGATCGATGCCAATGGACACCGCACTACTTATACTTATAACAGCACCAATATGCTGTTACAGTCGATCGATTCCCTGGGTGGTACCACAACTTATAATTATGATCGAATGGGGCATCAAACCAGTTTCACTGATGCTCTTGGTCATGTGACTCGGATGACTTACGATTCTCGCGGCAGGTTGGCAACGACGACCGATGCTAATGGTGGCGTAAGTACTAATGCTTATGACAACAACGGAAATCTGTTATCTGTTACTGATCCATTAGGAAGAATTACTAAATATCGCTATGATGGCCGCAATCGCTTGATTGGTGGGACAGATGCTAGTGGTGG
>JANNEH010000327.1:0-6520 GCA_031378405.1 Synechococcales cyanobacterium OTE_75_metabat_409 | reverse complement strand
CCTCTAAATCGTCGGTTGCCAGAGATTATAGTCAATCAGACCCAGTGCTACTAGAGATTTTTAATAATCTATTTCGATCGATCGCCGAAGAAATGGGGATTACCCTACAAAATTCCAGCTCCTCAGTGAACATTAAAGAGCGCCTAGATTTCTCTTGTGCGATCTTCGATCGACAGGGACAATTAGTGGCCAATGCGCCCCACATTCCTGTTCACCTCGGTTCCATGAGCGAAAGTGTTCGTTCTTTGATGCAAGCCCACGGAGCTGATTTGAAGCCCGGTGATGTGTATATTTCCAACAATCCTTACAACGGCGGCACCCATCTGCCCGATATTACTGTAGTTACACCAGTCTTTGGTAATGCTGATACTCCACTGTTTTACCTGGCCTCACGCGGCCACCATGCCGATATCGGGGGGATTACTCCTGGCTCGATGCCGCCTCATAGCACTAATGTGGAAGAAGAAGGCATTTTGTTAGATAACAAAAAACTAGTAGCCGAGGGGCAATTTTTGGAATTAGAGCTACGCAAATGGTTAAAGGAATCAGAGTATCCGGCGCGGAATCCCGATCGAAATATTGCCGACCTCCAAGCTCAAATTGCTGCCAATGAACGTGGCATCCAAGAGCTACTGCACACCGTAGATCACTATGGTCTAGAGATGGTACAAGCCTATATGGAATATGTGCAAGATAATGCTGAAACAGCGGTGCGTAAAGCGATTAGCTCTTTGTCTGACGGTAGTTTCACATACCACACTGATGAAGGCTGTCAAATTCAGGTAGCAATTCAGATTAATCAGCTTCAACAAACAGCCCGAGTAGATTTTACAGGCACCTCGCCTCAGCAACCAAATAACGCTAATGCACCCCTAGCAGTCTGTATGGCCGCAGTCCTCTACGTTTTCCGCACTTTAGTTGATGACGATATTCCATTGAACGCTGGTTGTCTGCGACCACTAGAAATCATTGTGCCGGAGGGTTCGATGCTGAATCCGCGCTATCCAGCAGCAGTAGTGGCCGGGAATGTGGAGACTTCTCAGGCTGTAACTAATGCGCTCTATGGAGCTTTGGGAGTAATGGCAGCAGCGCAGGGAACGATGAATAACTTCACTTTTGGTAACGACAAATATCAGTATTACGAAACTATCTGTGGTGGCTCTGGCGCGGGCAAAGGGTTTGCTGGGACTGATGCGGTGCAAACTCATATGACTAATTCGCGGCTTACCGATCCAGAAGTATTGGAATGGCGCTTTCCGCTGATTGTCGAGGCGTTTGCTGTGCGATCGAACAGTGGTGGCATTGGTCAATATTCTGGTGGCAATGGCACTATTCGCCGATTGTGTTTCCGGGAGCCGATGACGGCGGCGATTTTGTCGGGTCATCGGATAGTGCCGCCATTTGGTCTACATGGTGGCGGGGCCGGGTCGATCGGCCATAACTATGTGGAACGCCAAGGTAAGAGAGAGAATTTGCCAGGTCGATCGGAGGTACAAATGCAAGCTGGGGATGTGTTTGTGATCGAAACTCCTGGTGGCGGAGGTTATGGTAAATAGCTGACAATAGAAATTAGATCCTACTATATTTCACAGGAGGACTAACAACCGTCCAGCACACCCCAGTCTGGCGTAAAATGGAATGGTAAACCTCAGACCTCAACTACCGGCCACCTACTCCTTCGCACCGCTAATTACATGAGCCTTAATTCTCCCACTGTCCATAAACTCACCAACGGCCTGACCATCATCGCTGAAAGCATTCCCGTAGAGGCCGTCAACCTCAGCATTTGGCTGAACGTCGGCTCGCGCATCGAAAGCGATAGTATCAATGGCATGGCACATTTTTTGGAGCACATGATTTTCAAAGGCACACCGCGTTTAGGTTTAGGAGAATTTGAGAAGCGAGTGGAAACCCGAGGAGCGATCACCAACGCTGCTACCAGCCAAGATTACACCAACTACTACATCACCACTGCGCCCCAGTACTTTGCCGAACTCTGCCCACTGCAAATAGATTTGGTTTTGAATCCTTCGATCGAACAGCAAGACTTCAACCAAGAGCGGCCAGTGATTTTAGAAGAAATCGCCCGATCGGCAGACAATGTGCAGCGCCGGATTTACCAACAGTCGATCGAGATGGCCTGTGAAACCCTACCCTACCGCCGTCCGGTACTAGGCACCAACCAAGTAATTACTGACTTAACCAATCAGCAAATGCGCTATTTTCATGCCAGCAATTATCGCCCTGCTGCTATGACTGCTGTGGCAGTAGGGAATTTACCGGTGCGAGATTTAATTGATATTGTGACCGAGAGTTTCAACACTTACTCCAGTCACGAAGGCTCTACGCAGTTTGCTGGCGCTAATACCCCCCCACCGCAAGAAGAGCCTTTTTACAAGGTAGTGCGCCAAGATGTCGTAGATCCAGAGCTACAGCAAACCCGCTTAATTATGATGTGGCGAGTACCAGGAATGACCGAGTTAGCGGCAACTTATCCGTTAGATATTGTGGCAGCAGTCCTGGCTCAAGGCCGCACTTCCCGACTAGTGCGAGATCTGCGCGAAGAGCGGCAATTGGTGACCGGGATTGGAGTGAGTAATAGCACCTATGCCTTGCAAGGTGTTTTCTCGGTCACAGCCCAGCTTCCGACCGCTAATTTGGGGGAAGTAGAGAAACGTGTTTTGGAGCATATCGAAATTTTACAGCAGCAAAAAATTAGCCCAGAAGAGATCGATCGAGTGCGCCGTCAGGTTGCTAACCGCCATATTTTTGGTAACGAAACCCCCAGCGCCCGCGCCAGTATGTATGGTTACTATCAGGCAATGTGCGGAGATTTAGGGTTAGGAATTGACTACCCGAAAAAAATTCAGTCGATCGATGCGGATGCCTTACAAGCAGCAGTCCGTCAATATTTACCGACAAATGCATATGGAGTGATGACTGTAAGATCACCAGATTAAGGGCAATCTAAAGTTTCGCGGGTTTTGCGGCCAGTTGTAGGATTGGTGCCGCTAGCTGTGGCACAAAGAATTTTTAAGACATCTTTGCGAAACAACACATCAGTAAAATCAGCGCCTTCAATGATTGCACCGTTGAATTTGGCGCTGGTGGCAAAGGCTCCGACCAAAATGGCATTGGTGAGGTTGGTGTTGCTAAATCTGGCATTGTCGATGGCAGCACCGGTCATATCAGCACCGCTCATATCTACGTTGGTGAGGTTGGTGCCAAAAAAGCTCACGCCTTGAAGGTTAGCTCCTTTGAAGGTGCTATTCCGCATATTGCTTTGATTGAAAGCCGAACCCCGCAGGTCTTTGCCAGCAAAGTCTGCGGCAATTAAGGTCTGTTTGTCGTAGGCATTCGCCCAGGCTGGGATTGGCATCCAGAGTAGTAGAAACATGCCTAGACAAAGGGCGCAGGCCAGACGCTGAAAGCGGGTAAACATGATGGTGAAGAATAAATGGTGCTGAGATTAATTCTATCACTTGACAATTATGGTGAAAAATACCATAATTGATTTATGCCTCGGAGAGAGGCTACCAAACATATCTCCAGGGAGTCTGGAAATGACCAAAGAATACCAATTTGGCATCTACATCGGTAGATTCCAGCCTTGCCATAACGGGCATTGGCAAACGATCGAACTCGCCCTCAGCACGGTCGAAAAGCTAATTATTGTCCTCGGCAGCCACCGCGTTGCTATGGATATCCGTAACCCTTGGAGCACCGAAGAACGCGCTGACTTGATCAAACAATGTTTGTCAGCAGAGCAACAAAGCCGGGTCGTATTTTTACCGATGCGCGACTGGCTCTATAGCGATAACCTCTGGCTCACTGCTATTCAGCAGCAGGTTGCTGAGACTACTGGGAATAGTGAATCAATCGCTATCTTCGGCCACCACAAAGATTCTTCCTCATATTACCTAGACCTCTTTCCCCAATGGAAGTTCATCGAAACTGGTAACTATGCGGGCTTGAACTCCACCAACATCCGCACAGCTTACTTCGATCGCCAAGAATGCCCGACAGACAATGTACCAAAACCAGTTCAGAGCTTTTTACAGAACTTCTTGGTAACCGATCGCTATCAAACCCTCTGCCAAGAATACCAGTTTCTGAAAAAATACCAAGAGATTTGGTCGGTTGCCCCCTACCCGCCGATTTTTGTCACCACCGATGCGGTAGTTGTCCAATCTGGTCATGTATTAGTAGTTCGGCGCAAAGCCTCTCCCGGCAAAGGCTTAATTGCCTTGCCAGGGGGCTTCTTACAGCCCGATGAAACCATTGTAGATGGCATGTTGCGGGAATTAAAAGAAGAAACCCGGCTAAAAGTACCAGCGGCAGTGTTAAAGGGTTCGATCGTCGATAATTATGTATTTGATAACCCTGGTCGATCGCTCCGAGGCCGCACAATTACCCATGCCTACTTTATTCAACTAAAAAGCGGTGAACTCCCCCAGGTTAAGGGCAGCGATGATGCCGAAAAAGCTTGGTGGATGTCTTTGGCTGACCTGTATGCCCACGAAGACCGCATTTACGAAGATCATTTTCAGATTATTCAGCACTTTATTAGCAAAGTATAGGTAAGCAAAAACCCATGAAATACAACTTAATTATGGATACCGACTCGTACAAAGCCAGCCACTGGCTTCAGTATCCACCTCAAACTACTGCGATGTACTCATATCTAGAAAGTCGGGGTGGTCGCTATCCTGCTACCGTGTTTTTCGGTTTGCAATACATCCTGAAAGAATATCTCAGTCAGCCGGTAGAACTCTGGATGGTCGAGGAAGCCGAAACCTTCTTTGCAGCCCATGGCTTAAGCTTCAACAGTACTGGCTGGCGCTATATTGTCAATGAATTGGGCGGCAAACTACCGATTAGAATCAAAGCTGTTCCGGAAGGAACTGTAGTGCCTGTTAAACAGATTATGATGTCGATCGAATCCACCGATCCGCAAACATTTTGGTTGGTTTCTTGGCTAGAGACCTTACTCCTGCGCGTTTGGTATCCAATTACCGTCGCCACCCAAAGCTATTATCTCAAACAAATTATTTGGGATGCCCTGCAAGCTACTGCCGATGACCCAGCCACTGAGATTGGCTTTAAGCTCCATGATTTTGGCTCCAGAGGAGTCTCCAGTAGCGAATCAGCGGCGATCGGCGGCATGTCACATCTGGTGAATTTCATGGGTTCTGATACCGTGGTGGGCATTCGCGCCGCTAACCACTATTATCAACACCCGATGGCGGCTTACTCCATTCCGGCGGCGGAGCATTCCACCATTACTTCCTGGCAAAAAGACGGCGAATTAGCGGCCTATAAAAATATGTTAGATAAATTCGCTAAACCCGGAGCAATTCTAGCTGTAGTTTCCGATTCCTACGATTTGTGGCAGGCGATCGATCACCTTTGGGGCGACAAACTCAAACAACAAATCATCGATAGTGGGGCAACTGTGGTAATCCGTCCCGATTCTGGCGATCCAGTAGCTGTAGTTAGCGAGGTCTTACAAAGACTAGACCAACGCTTTGGCAGCACTATTAACAGCAAAGGCTATAAAGTGCTGAACTATGTGCGGGTAATTCAGGGTGATGGCATTAATGCCCAAAGCTTGGCGGCAATTCTCCAAGCTAGTCAGGAACTAGGGTTCAGTGCTAGCAATATTGCTTTTGGCATGGGTGGAGCTTTGTTACAGCAGGTCGATCGAGATACCCAAAAGTTTGCAATTAAATGTAGTGAAGTGTCGATCGCTGGTCAGCATATCCCTGTCTACAAAGATCCAGCGACCGATCCGGGCAAACGCAGTAAACAAGGCCGATTGGCTTTAGTGAAAACCACCACGGGCTATGCTACTGTCCCAGCTAGCTCTGGAGTTGAAGATTTGCTGGTGCCGGTCTATGAAAATGGTCGGATCTTGCGGGAGTATCACCTAACAGAAGTACGGGAAAGGACAGCAATCTGCAAGCCAGATTCAACCATGTTGTTATAATTTCGATCGCCAGCAAACGCGCAAAGATTACTAGATTCGATCGCCGAAGTGAAATCAGGCAACATCAAGCCCCAGAGCATCGAAGAATTGAAACAGGAGCTGGGAATCAGTGGCATTACTCGCTAGCTGACTCCGGCAGGGGCTTTGTTGATATTGCTGAGAATGGAAGCTGCGGGATTGCCTTGTAAGATATTTAGATCGATCGCGGCATTACGTTTCTAGACAGCAAAGATTTTATTGCGACCATCGTTCCAGGTATCTGGATCAATTTGGTAGATTTTATTTTTCTTGCCTTTGCCACTGGCCTTAATGGTTTGCAGCCTTGATTGTTACTTTTTATGACTGTCACTGGTAAATAATCGATCAACCTGCAATTTTAGTGTAATACCATTCTTCACTGCTGTAATGTGTGAAAATCAGGCAAGGTGGTGAAGTTAAATACCATACGGGACTTCTATGATGTTTTTTCGTAACGTTGCCTTCCTATTACTGATGGTCTTGACCACAACCCAAAAATCTTTGGCACATAGT
>JANNEH010000290.1:0-1771 GCA_031378405.1 Synechococcales cyanobacterium OTE_75_metabat_409 | reverse complement strand
AGTACAGCGGCTTTGCCCTTGGTTGATGTCATACCAATTACAGAGCCTCGGGATCTATCCCTAACGCCCGCAACTTTGCGGCCATTAAAGCAGCTTTTTGTTCTGCGGCATCAGCTCGATCGTGCTCCAGTTCTTTTTGTTGGCGTTCTTGCTGGGCTTGCTCTTCAGCAACCGTTGCTCGGACTTGTTGACGAGTAGCTTCCAACTGAGCATCTGCTGCTTTTTGAGCAATCTCTAACGGTGATAGAAACAACTCATTGGCAGGTGTATAAATTTCTAGTTCATCCTTGATTTCAAATCTTACTCCCAGGCGAGGGCTGACCCAACCAGAGATATTACTGATACCTTGTAGTTTTCCGGCTTGCCGTAACCAACCAGTGAAATCTACTTTATCGGGATCATAAATGTAATATTCTTCTGCGCCATGTTGATCGTAGAATTCAAATTTAGCCATCATCTCAGCTAGTCGGTTCCCTGGTGATAGGATTTCAAATACTACCTGGGGCGCGACATTATCTTCCAACCATTGCTGATACGATCCCCGATATCCTTTTGGTCTGCCAAACACGGCCATCGCATCAGGCGCACGCTTGATATTATTATTTCCTTCTACTGGATACCACAGCAAATCACCAGCCACAAAGACATCTGGATCGTTGGCAAATAGAATCTCTAGATTTTCTTTGATTTTGACGATCCAGCTAAACTGCAAGGTATTGTCTGACATGGGCTGTCCATCGCAGTCTGGATAAATAATCTCAGTTTTTTTCAGTTGCTGAACCATAAAGTAGGGAATGCTCCGGTGGTACGCTTTTATTATTTTAGCTTGTGTCGGCGATAATTTGATCACCATTCGTGAAAGCCGGATTCCAGTCAACTGTTTAGAATTACCAGGGATGCAAAGCCATCTGAAGAGCCATAACTTGGTATCCGTGTTTAACTGTTGGAATTAATGGCTCCCCGTCAAGGTAAAATACCCTAAAGTCTTAGCGGGTCGCTGTGCCAAGCCATTCATGATCAGTAATTACATCGTTTTTCTTACCCTGTCAGCGGCTACATACGCCATTTTTGGGTTGGGATTGAATTTACAGTGGGGCTATACGGGCCTAGTCAATTTTGGTCATGTGGCCTTTATGACGATCGGAGCCTATACCACCGTCCTTTTAAGCCTACAAGGAGTGCCCTTACCGATCGCCGCCTTACTGGGAGGAATCTTTGCCGCCCTGCTGGGTCTATTGATCGGCTTGACTACTTTGAGATTGCGGGAAGACTACCTAGGGATTGTGACCATTGGGGTTTCAGAATTAGTCCGCATCATCATTCAATCTGATAAATTTACGCCAATTACCAGTGGCGTGAGCGGTATTCAAAGATATGCACTGCCCTTGGGCTTTGTCCCTACCTACTTTACCAAGTTGGTTTATGTGGCAATTTTTACGGTGGTGATGGGTTTGGCCATGTGGCAACTGGGAAACTGGGGTCGGCGGGTACCGGGTAAACTTTGGCAAGCGATCGCCGCTGGCTTCGGATGCTTCGTTATTTATGTTTCTGGGGCGATCGAACTCTATAAGTATGATGTTCGATCGGGTCCACAGGCGGGCTTGATGCTGTTGGCGGTGCTGGTGTTGGCAATCATCTATACTGGCATGGAAAAATTGGCTAATTCTCCTTGGGGTAGAGTGCTGAAGGCGATTCGTGAAGATGAAGAAGTCCCCAAAGCCCTGGGGAAAAATGTTTTTTGGTATAAGTTGCAAGCCTTGATGTTGGGCGG
>JANNEH010000278.1:0-1961 GCA_031378405.1 Synechococcales cyanobacterium OTE_75_metabat_409 | reverse complement strand
CGCCAGAAAACATGGCAGACCTCACGGTGAAATGATGGGCTGGCTGTACATCTACCAATCGGAGTTACCAGGATTGGAATTGTTGGACAATGCTACTGTGCGACTGGATGAAGACAATGAACCACAGCCCGACTGCTGTCTGCGAATAGCAACAGAGTTTGGTGGTCAATCTAATGTTTCTGACGATGACTATCTTGAGGGCGCACCGGAGTTGGTGGTAGAAATTGCGGCTAGTACAGCTTCTTACGATTTGCATGAAAAAAAGGAAATTTATCGACGGCACGGAGTGCAGGAGTATTTAGTTTGGCGAGTGATCGATCGGGCTATTGATTGGTTTTGTCTGGTAGAAGGACATTATGTGTTGTTGCCGATCGATGATGATGGCATAATCCGCAGTCGATTTTTTCCAGGTTTGTGGTTATCGGTGGCTGATGTGTTGGCGTGGAATACTACGGGAGTATTGGTGGGTTTGCGACAGGGAATGACCAGTGCAGAGTTTGCTGCTTTTCGGCTGCGGCTTGATCAGGTGAAATTCGATGATGCAATCAACTGTTAATAAACCAGTCATGGAACTAGTCAGGCTCGAAAGTCTGTTAGATAATTACTTCTGTTAATATGTTGAGACAAGAGATAATCAGAAAATACTGATTTTAATTTTTATTCCTCAGATTGCTCTGCTAGAGAAAAAGCCAAAAGTTCCGATCGAGATAAATTCAGTAACAGCCGAGTATACTCCCGACTATCTAGTTTCATTAACTCGGGAACCACTGCGGCTAAATCTTTATCGATTACCCCAAATCGCACTAGCAAGATAGCTTCAATACCTTCTTTGGTGGCTGCTAATTTGCCTTTGGCTTCACCTTTAACTTCTCCCAAAGCTTCCCCTTCAGCTCTAGTTTCTTGAAAAGCTCTAGGTTCTTTAAGTTCTAGTCCTAACATAACGAGTACCTCATCTCTACTGAGTTCAGAAAATTTGTAAACTATGGCCGTGATCACCAAATCTAGTATTGCAGATCCTTCGCTAAATGTCTCTATGGAAGTGGTCTCTTCTTCAGAAAATCGCTGCAACATTATTTTTGCTTTTGCCAGCATTTCATCACTGGGGAGGATGGTTAAAACCATTAAGGCTAGACCCCAGGGGAGGTCTTCGATTTCGCCTAGTTCATCGAGGAAGATGCGGGTGATCCGACCGCTGGCGAGGAATTCTTGCACTAGGTCTAGACGTTTTTGTTCGATGTCGCGGGTGGGGTATATTACCACTGCTCGCCAATCTTTGAAGCTGTCTCGATCTCGGTAGGCGAAGATGCCGATTTCTGCCAACAGGCGCTCATAAAATAAGTTGTCTTTTGCTTGCTGGACTTCGCCGAAGAAGACGTTGCCTTCGGGGGTGGGTGGTAAAAATACTCCGTCAGCTCGGAAGGCGGTTTCTTTGACTTCAACGGAGTCAAATCTGTATCCTGTGGCTTGGGGTGGGAAGTTGGCTATTAGTTCAAAGAGGAGGGTGGGGGAACGTTTGAACAGTTGGTAGAATATTGTGTCCTGTTTCATATAGAAAAATTCAAAGTATTTATATACTATATCTTTTTTGAAGTAATTGCCTAAAATTTGGTGGGTTTTGGGGCTAACGTCAGTTGTTTTTTGGTAGGTCGATCAATCTACTGGTTTTTCGGTCATAATTTAGGTCAATATATTCTGAGCAGTTCAATTGCTGCCCAGGGAAGATCGATCAAAGCGTTACAGTGAATTTAGTCCAACTCCTCTACGCCGAAATCGTCGCCCTCAAAAACGACCAAGACCCCAGCATTCGCCGCCTCGCCACTCTCGCCGACGTAGAAGCCGCCATCCCCGAACCCCTTGCACATGGCAGCATGTTTTTTAGCGACATTGAACGCAACCAGCTAGATGCCATTTCTTTGGCAGTATTACGTTACTGTGCTCAGCAGGGTGAAGGAGCTATCATT
>JANNEH010000235.1:0-4653 GCA_031378405.1 Synechococcales cyanobacterium OTE_75_metabat_409 | reverse complement strand
GCAAAGCCGATCGTCTGTTTAGAGATGCCCACTGGTACCTCCTGGCCTGGTTCCCAGGTCATCCCCAAAGAACTATAGCCCCCAGATCCTGGCAACTTGTCGCTAAATACGCGGGGCAGCACCAGCCATAGCCAATAGGGAATTCCCTCAGTTTCTTCGTTGCCGATCGAGCCATATTTAAACTGGTCGGCCAAAGAGCTATAGTTCACAAAATCGCGGCGGAATAGCAGATTATAGCCCTGATAGCCAATGCCGCCAACTAATAACAATAAAACCAGCACCAAAACAATTATTCTATTCCGCCAAACTGGAGCAAATTCCATTTCAACCTCACCAAAATACTACAGAGTTTTTAAATATTCGACGATCGCATCTTTGTCAGTAGCAGACAAATCGGTGCCATAGATATGGCCACTGTTGACGTTTCCTGGCAGTTTGGTATCGTACAAAAAGTACTTATGACCAGCAGCAGCCGCGATATTGCTAACAAATCCAAGTTTTTCAGTATCCAATACATCATTACCTCGATAAAATGTGATGGGTCGTTGATCGACAGGTGCCAATAAATCTCGCACCGTAGGCACCGAGCCATTGTGCAAATAGGGAGCGCGCAGCCATAGCCCATCCAAAGGATGATTGGCATAGCCATTGGTCTTGCGAAAATGAGTAAAGCGGTAGGGTGTCCCCGCAAACAGAGTATTTTGGTTGGAATTGAGTTCATAAGTATAAGAATTCAATCTAGCTGGATCGGTCTGGATTTCGGTAATCGGTGTCACCGTCCCAACTTTAGCGCTACCAAAGGCATGACAACTGGCACAGTTTTGCTGAAACAAAGTCTGACCTGAAGCCACCAAGGCTGGATTAATTGCCAAAGGATATTTGGGTGGCTGTAGCTCCCATAGCCAATCGGCTAGCCGCTGTACTCGGGGTAAATCGATCGTCGTCGGAGTCACTCCAGCCCCCAGTGAAGCACTCTTATTCCGTTCATTCACCGAACTATTGTCACCATCCCAATGAAGCTGCATCCCCTCCCGAGGCTTTTGGTTCCACACCGCCGGAAAATCAGCCGTGCCGATTAATTCCTGGGGGTCTAGTTTATCCATCGGAAAATTAAACTGAATAGATTTATAGGGATTAAAAGTATCAACTCTACCAGGTCCCCATTGGGGCTGACCATGCAAAAAACTCAGTTTCGCCCCTTGATCGATCAACACATCCCGAGTTTGGGGAATTGCCACATAGCGATAAATTAATCTTTCTAATAAATTCAAGCCCCCACTCGCTCGATTAATGGCCGCCATCAGCCGATCGGGGTTAAAACGCGGATCGACCCCCACCGCAGAAATAAAATCAATATAGCCCTGCAAATTCACCACATTCGAGGGCATTGCTGCCACTATTTGGGGTGGAGCCTGGGGACTAGTGCGAAAAGTACCCACATGACAGGTAGCACAATTCAAGCCAATACGATCGATAATCACTCGGCGCTGGGAAAAACCGATCGGCAGTTGTTTACCCGGCTCTTGAATAAAACCCAAAGAACTATAACTAGGCAGAGATTCCTGATCAGGCAACTGATCAGCAAACACCTCCGGCATCACCCGCCAGATCC
The DNA here is from genome assembly GCA_031378405.1 of Synechococcales cyanobacterium OTE_75_metabat_409. GTDB lineage: Bacteria > Cyanobacteriota > Cyanobacteriia > Cyanobacteriales > Chamaesiphonaceae > JAAFHZ01. The sequence goes on along the minus strand of JANNEH010000235.1, from coordinate 3,041 downwards.
AATAAGGAATACCATTAGTAATTTCGCTACCCAACGAACCATACTTAAACTGGTCAACAATATCCTCATAGTCCACCGGCTGATTACTGGTAAACACCGTCCCCAACCAAATCACCGCAGCCAGCATCAGTGCCAACAACACCGCAATAATTTTGACCCACAGAGGTTTAGAATTCATCGAATTAGCAATAATCATAAAATCACCGTAGGGGCGGGTTTATCCGCCAATAAAATAAAAAATCCAAAATTCACATATAAAAACCCACCCGTCCCATCGACAATCCCCAAACATCATTGAATCCATAATCAATCAAAAGTCCCAGGCTGAAACACCGTCATCACCTCCCGCAACATCCGATCGCGATCGCCCCCAAACCGCCGTTCATCGTAGCAACCCAACGGATTCTCCAACACATTCAGCAAACACTTATTACAATAAGTACAAGGTTGCTCCGCCACATCCCGACCAGCCCGCCACTGCTGCGGCAAATTATTATTAGCAATCAACATCCGCGCCATCGTCACCCCATCAATCAAACTAGACTCGATCGATTGCCGCACCAAAGAAGCCTGCTGCAAGCCCCCAGTACAAATCACCGGAATCTGTAGACCGGCCTTAATCTGCGCCGCATCATACAAATTTCGCCCTTGGAACTTCTCTAGCAACCCCTGCATCTCAGTAGTGCCGACAAACTGACGAAATTCAGCAGCCAAATCTGGATCTGTTAATTCCTGCACCGTCGGAGCCAGTGCTGGGACATTTTGCAGCCGATTCCAGACCCACAGAAAAATTGGATTGAAAATCTTAAATTTAAACAACACATAGTTACGAAAAGTTTGATTGCCACTAGAAAGCATAATGTCATACCAACGTGAAGCATCTTCGATCGGAAACAACCCTGGTGGATTTAGTGGATGAGGGAAAATACTACCACTAGAAACATGAATAGCATCCACCCCATCAGCCTCCAACCATTTACAGACCTGGATCGAATCGGCCAAGGTATTCCCTGGTTTTTCAAAAGGAATCACCGCATTGTTATAGTCCACAGCACTAATTTTGGCCTGCAAATGAAAATCCGTCCCCACTTCTTTTCTGATCGCCGCCACAATTTCGCGTATAAACCGGGCGCGATTTTCTAAAGAACCACCATATTCATCAGTGCGATCATTAATGCCCGAACTGAGAAATTGATTGATTAAATAACCATTAGAACTATGTAACTCCACACCATCTAAGCCAGCTTCCCGCGCTCGACGTGCCCCAGCAGCAAAAGCTTGAACGGTTTCTTGTATTTCCGTCTTAGTCATGGCCTGGGATGGTAAGCCATGAAAAGAATCGGTAGCATTGGTAGAACTCAGCCCTTTCTTCCCCAAGTTTTCTACCCCGCCTACATCTTGCTGTCGGCCAGAGTGGCTGAGTTGTAAAATAAAGCGACAGTCATATTCATGCACCTTCTCGCCTACTTTTCGCCAAAAAGGCATCCGCTCATCTCGATCGATCATGGCATAGTTAGGTAGAATCCGCCCCCGCATCTGCACTGACACAAAAGAGGAAATAATTGCCCCCACACCCCCTTTGGCAAATTTCTCTTCCCAGTTAATGCGGGCTTGGCTACCTGAACCATCGTAGTTGTCAAACCGCCCAGAGATACTCGATCGAAAAATCCGGTTGCGCACGGTAAGGTTACGAAATTTTAAGGGGCTAAAGATTACGTCATCGGGCATAAGTTCCTCTGTGGCCTTTGACAGCGGCTGAATCGGATGGAAACTGCGTTGGTGTACCAGCATTTTAGCCAGATAAACCATGTTGCTTCTTGCTACAATAGCGTAGTTTTTAGATCTTTCCAATCCGCACTACTCACAAGTATTCCGAACGAACGTTCGTTCGTTTGTATTAACTTCAAAAGTTTTGTATTATCAATATTTTATAATTTAGCGAGGAATTGAACATGGGCAAACCCTGGCACCGCTTACCACTACCATTTGCCCTGTTGGCGCTGGCTAAATTCCGCGATCGATTACGCCGAGAAAATCTGCATAGCACCGCCGAGCTACCAGCTTCCATCACTGCTCCCCCACCACCGGCTGGGCACCTCACGACCCGCACTGACGATGGTAGCTATAACGACTTGCAGCAACCAGCAATGGGCATGACCGGTACCCGCCTTGGTCGCAATACCCCTTTAGATCAAATTCCTGAACCCATTGCCAATCTGCTGAATCCCAGTCCTCGGGAAGTAAGTCGGCGCTTAATGACCCGCCAAGAGTTTATTCCAGCTACTAGTTTAAATGTGTTAGCCGCAGCTTGGATTCAGTTTCAGAACCACGATTGGTTTTCCCATGGCAACAATCAACCCGATCGCCAGATCGAAATCCCTCTGACTGAGGATGATCCCTGGCCGTCAGAGCATCGTCCTCTGACCGTCAAAACAACCCATGATGACGATACCCGTACCGATACTACGCCTCCTAAAACTTTTATTAACCATGTCACTCAATGGTGGGATGGCTCGCAAATTTATGGTAGCACTCCAGAAAAAGTCGATCGATTACGTAGTCATCACCAAGGCAAACTAATTATTGGCGAGAATGGTCTATTGCCCTTAGATCCAGTCACAGGCGTGGATGATACCGGCTTTAACGACAATTGGTGGGTGGGTTTGAGCCTATTCCATACCCTATTTGTCAAAGAGCACAATTGTATTTGTGATGAACTACACCGCCGTAACCCAGAATGGGATGACCAAGAACTCTTTAGCCATGCTCGCCTGATCGTGGCTGCCCTGACGGCCAAAATCCATACGGTGGAATGGACTCCAGGTATTTTGTCTCACCCCGCAGTCCAAGTAGCGATGAGTGCCAATTGGTGGGGATTGCTCGGACAGGGGATCAAAAACTCGATCGGGCGAGTGAGTAAAAACGAAACCATTAGTGGCATCATTGGTTCACCTACCGAGCAACATGGTGCCCCCTATGCCATGACCGAGGAATTTGTCTCGGTCTATCGCTTGCATCCCTTAATTCCCGATGATCTAACT
>JANNEH010000179.1:0-3315 GCA_031378405.1 Synechococcales cyanobacterium OTE_75_metabat_409 | reverse complement strand
CCGGTGACGTAGCCCCATAATGGTTTCATCCTCAATCCAAGCTGTGATTTCCAAAATTGGCGGACAGGTCGATCGATCCACAATCAAACTGTGATAGCGCGTCGCTGTAAACGGACTGGCAATGTCTTTAAACACTCCTTGGTTGGTGTGATATACCGGTGAAGTCTTGCCATGCATCAACTCTGCTGCCCGCACCACCTGACCACCAAACACCTCTCCAATACTCTGGTGTCCCAGACATACCCCCAAAATTGGTGTGGTCTTACCCAGCTCTTTAATAATCGCCATCGAAATCCCCGCTGAATCTGGCCGACCTGGCCCCGGAGAAATCAACACAGCATCAGGTTTTAGGGCTTGCAGTGCAGCCACGGTAATTTGATCGTTACGAAATACCTTCACATCCTCAGCAACTGGCCAATCGCGCCCCAACTCCCCCAGATATTGCACTAAGTTATAGGTGAAGCTGTCGTAATTATCGATAACAATGATCATGATGGGCTTAAAGGCTCGGCAACTTTTTAACTTTACCAGCTTCAGAACTCCCCATGGCAATCTCGATCGACTTTGGTACCAGCAACACGGTAATTGCCCGCTGGAATGCGGCCACTGGCCAAGCTGAAACCATCAACCTCCCAGGCTTGTCTACTACCAGCAATCCACCGTTGATTCCCAGCTTAGTCTATTGGCAAACAGAGACTGTGATTGGCCGATCGGTGCTCGATCGAGGCTTAGATCTCAAAGAAGATCCGCGCTATTTCTCGGGGTTTAAGCGGGGTATCGGCACCGAATTTCAAGGATTTTTGCCAGAGATTGATGGTCAGCAAATATCTTTTGAGTTAGTAGGTGCGACTTTCCTGGCCGGTATCTTGGCCGATGTTACCGATCGAGATGCCCTGGTCGTCACCGTTCCAGTGGACAGCTTTGACACCTATCGACGTTGGCTCAGCCGCACCTGCGAAAACCTAGCTTTTGAGCGCATCTCGTTATTGGATGAATCTACCGCAGCAGCCCTGGGCTATGGGCTGACCAGCGGTACAGTTTTGACTATCGATTTTGGCGGTGGGACAATCGACTTTTCCCTAGTACAGCTCAGCAGCTCTACCAGCACCACTAAACCCTTGGGCTTCCTCTTAAAATTCGGTGGCAAAGCCCTCACCGAGTCGGCTCAAAAGCCCCAGATGGCCAAGGTACTAGCCAAAGCCGGTCAAAATCTCGGCGGTACCGATATTGATGGCTGGATTGCAGAATATATTGCCGCCAAACAAGGACTACGAGTGACACCGTTAATTATGCGCTTGGCAGAGAAGCTCAAGATTCAACTATCACTTCAACCTACTGCCACCGAAGCATTTTTTGATGATCAAACCTTTGATACCTATGAATTTAACCTCAGTCGCGCTGAGTTTTTAGAAATTTTACAACAACAGAAATTATTCGATCGGCTAGATGAACTCCTGGAAACAGTCAACCAACAAGCCCTCCGTCAAAACCTGGATATTCAAGCTGTTGATGCGGTCTTAGTTGTGGGCGGTACATCCCAGATTCCGGCGATTCAAGCATGGATCGCTAACCACTTTGACCAAACTAAAATTCAACAGTTCAAACCCTTTGAGGCGATCGCCCATGGTGCTCTGGAAATTTTACAGGGCTTAGAAGTCACTGATTTTCTCTACCATAGCTACGGCATTCGCTATTGGGATCGTCGCCAAAACTGTCACAGTTGGCATCGAGTGATCAATGCTGGTCAGCCTTATCCCATGAACAAACCAGTAGAACTATTGTTAGGAGCCTCCCAAGAGAATCAGCCCAGCATTGAGTTATTGCTGGGTGAACTGGGTACAGATAGTAGTGGCACTGAAGTTTATTTTGATGGCGATCGATTAATCACCCGCAATTTAGCATCAGGATCAAATGCAGTATCACTATTAAATGCTGGAGCTGAAAACATTGCCCCATTAACCCCAGTGGGTTTTCCGGGGAGTGATCGGATCAGGGTCGAGTTTACGGTAGATATCGATCGCTGTCTTCGCCTCACAGTTTATGATTTACTGACCGGCCAATATTTATTGAGCGACCAAGTAGTTGCTGAATTAAGTTAATTTTCAAAAAGACATAGTCTCAGTCCCCTCCTCATCCACAAATTTTTGTTTCCTCCTAACCCTAATTTTTCTCTGGGTAGCAATCACAATTAATCCTGATTCTAAATCTCGGGCATGATTGGCAAAAACTTCTTGAAATAAAGCAATTCGTTCCTGTCGAGGTAAATTCTCGAGTCGTAAAACGCCGTAGTGAGGTTTTTCTTGCAACCAAATCATTTGCTCAAAGTCAGAGTCGGTGGTAATTATAATTCGCTCCTCTCTAACAGCCCAGTCCAAGATCACATCATCACTCATTCCAGAATCTACATTAGTAACGCACTCAATATCATAGCCTGATTCTAGTAAAAGTTTATATAAAACCCCACTAGTATTAACATCCAGTAAAAACTTCATTGTCAGGATACCGCTAGCCGCTCAAAGATATCTTCATTCTCTACGAGATGATGGGCATAAAGTAATGCCGCCTGAATATCGGCATTTTCTAGTTCTGGGTAATCTTCCAAAATTTCTTGAATTGTTGCACCTTTAGACAACAACTCAAGAATCATTGCCACAGAAATTCTCATACCTCGGATAATTGGCTTACCAGAAAAAACCGCTCTATTGACGGTGATCCTTGATAGTAAATCTCCATTAAAAGTTGACATAATAAATCCCATTTAGTGTATCAAAACATGCCTAATAACATTGTAATTCATAAACAAATCAAGTAAGGATTCAGGTCTTCAGGAAAAACCGTAAAACCTTTGATGGCATGGCCTTTCAGCTATTTTGACAAAAATCGACCAATCAATCAATTCTCAATAAGGTCTTTTGAAAGCCACCTTTCTCGTTAATTATTGAGAAAGCACAAATTTTCTTGAAACCTGTAAAATCCTGAAGTCCTTGTCTGACAAGGATCTTCGATGACCTGAATCCTTACCAAATCAATGGTATTGGAGCTTAATATCGATCGATCGCCACCGTAGAGTGAAAATGACGATAGTCAATATGTCGATCGCCATTGGGTTGGGGCACCACAATATCTACAAACCGCCGATCGAACAACAGCTCATGACTAGCATAAGTATGACGCGCACTAATCGTATAAGAAACCGCCTCATCAATACCCACTAGCGATACTTGGACTTGGGCATTAACTGCCGCCAGCGAATCTTTATCATGGATATAGAGCGGACTGTCTTGATCGATCAAATGCATCGCTGTCCAAGTTAAA
>JANNEH010000153.1:0-14821 GCA_031378405.1 Synechococcales cyanobacterium OTE_75_metabat_409 | reverse complement strand
GTGTAGAATGGCTCGATTCAGGTATGCCATCAAAACACCGAAACTCAGCTTCATTGGTTCCATAATGTTCCTCTGCTTCAAGTCTCCCTATTCTCCTGCTCGCCTTGCCCCATTGTCAAAATCTGAATTTGGAATTGCTGTCATGGATGATTGCGACCAACAATCGATTCCCAAGGGCGGTAAACTGGGATAAAGAGTGTTAATGGGTCAATAAATTACCACCTAGAATTCACATGAAAATTACGATAGAAGTCCGCAACGGTCGGTTAGTCCTGCGGTAGAAATGTTTGAAAGGTTTGCAGCCTACCAGTTAGAAGAGAAAGGATAACTCATAAGCAAAGGATAACATCATGACTGATGACGAACTGAGAACATTAGTAGGAAACTTGGCAGTAGCAACAGCCAATAACACTGAAGCGACTAGAGAATTGAGGATTTCGTCTGAGAACCAAGCCGAGTCCATTAGAGAGCTGAGGATTTCTTCTGAGAAAAAAGAGCGGGCTTTGAGTGAAGGCTTGGCCATCTTACAAGCCAGTTCCGAAAGCCAACTGAGAAGCATTGAAGCTATGCGGGAAAGCATTTCTTACAACACTGATGTTATGGCCAGTTCTCTGGAACTATCGGCAGCATCCCAGAAAACAGCCGCCGCATCCATGGAGACAGCCGCCGCCGCCATGCAACTATCAGCCAACACTTCTAGGAATCTCGATCGGTTAGAGCAAGATATATCGGACTTGAAGCAAATAGTTGGGATTGTCATCAGAGACAATCAGGCCGACAGAGGTAGAATTTTACGATTAGAAGACCAGAATTAACAGCCTCTGACCACCGAATAGACCACCGGTGTTTTTAGATATCCATTGAAAGCTTTTACTAGCAAGCAACCCAGTCGATAGAGCACTTCATTGGTAATGAAGAGGTCACGGGTTCAATCCCCGTCAAAGGCTTGGTTACGTAACGCTCTGCTGGTAAGGCTTCTATAGATTAAATGTATTTTTAGCGTGAATAGGTGTTGGAACTGGTCTAGATGCCATCTACTTCTACGATTCACAGTCAGGCCAGCAGTAACCGATCGCTTCACAAAATCCCAGAACTCGATCGGCTGCTTCACTATTTTCAGATCACTCTTCATCTCAGCTAACCAGGTGTTCACTTCACCCCGTAGGTCAGATATCTTGGTGTCTACCTGTGCCAGCTTGGTATCTACTTGGGCAAAACCAACGGCTATTTGCTGGGTAACGGCTGCATGGTTGGCTGTAATCATTTCCCTTAGTTCTCTTAGCTCTGTTTCAGTATCGGTGGTTATTGCCATGATGGAAAAGTGATTACTCTTTGATTAGCATCCATTTGGGTCAGCTTGATCTCTTGGCTTTTTAGTCGATCGTCTATCCCAGTAACTTTTTGGTCTAGTGCCTTGATATCACCTGAAAGTTTCTGATCAAGGGCTTGACTATTGCCATTCATCTCAGCAAGTTTGGTATCTACTCCAGCAAATTTAGTATCTACCTGAGCGAAGCCAATCTCTACCCGCTGGCTAAGGGCTGCTGTAGCTGCTATTTGCTGGCTAAGTACTGCTGTTTGCTGAGTGGCTGCGGCATGGTTCGCGGCGATCAAGTCCTTCAGCTCTCTCAAGTCGGTATCGGTGGTCATCGTCATGGCTGGAAGATGGTTAATAGGATACATCCATCTTACTTCACCAGCTAAAATGAGCAAATCAGCCAGAAAGAATCAACATTAAGAGTCTAAGAGGGAGAAGATCGTCGTACAGAAGGCCGCCCAGATGAAGAAGGTTTACCGGTTGAAGATCGACCAGGGGTATTTCGTCCACCAGACTTGACATCCGATCGCTGCTGGCGTGGTTGTTGAGAGCGGCGGTGTCTGGGGTCGGGTTCGGGAACCTCATTGGGATCTGGTTCAAATCCTTTGATTACTTCCTGGGGTAGCGATCGCTGAATTAACCGTTCAATCGCCTTCAACAACCTCACTTCTTCTTCACAAACCAGCGAAAGCGCTCCACCACTAGATCCGGCGCGGCCAGTGCGACCAATCCGATGCACATAGTCTTCGGGTACATCGGGCAACTCAAAATTCACCACTTGGGGCAGGTCATTGATATCAATTCCCCGTGCGGCAATATCGGTGGCAACCAAGACTTGGATACCACCTTCTTTGAACTTAGCCAAGGTTTTGGTGCGCACCGATTGACTCTTGTTGCCGTGGATTGCCAATGCTGAAATTTCGTTTACCGTCAAATGCTTGGCCAGTCGATCGGCTCCATGTTTAGTGCGGGTAAACACCAAAACTTGATACCAATTATGTTGCTTGATCAGATGGGTCAATAGCGCTGGTTTTTGGGTGCGAGAGACTCGATAAATTTGCTGAGCGATCAATTCAGCACTGGTATTGCGGCGAGCTACTTCTACCATGACTGGTTGGTGCAACAGTGTGGCCGCCAAAGCTTTGATCTCGTGAGAAAAAGTCGCAGAGAACAAGAGATTTTGGCGTTGTTTGGGTAACAGAGATAAAATACGGCGAATATCACGGATGAATCCCATATCGAGCATTCGATCAGCTTCGTCTAACACTAAGATTTCGATCTGAGATAAATCGACGGTGCGTTGTTGCACATGATCTAGCAAACGACCAGGGGTGGCCACCAAAATATCTACTCCACCCTTGAGGCGACGAATTTGGGGGGTGATATTGACTCCGCCAAACACCGTCATCGAGGTGAGATTGACGTACTTACCATATTCTTTGACGCTCTCTTCTACTTGGGCAGCTAGTTCGCGGGTAGGAGTGAGGATCAAACAGCGCACTGGTGATTGTTTCGTGGCTAGTGTCGGGATCGATCGAGCATTTCGGGCACCGCGACCCGGCTCGGTACTAGTCGTTGCTACAGGGGAGATCTGAGCAGTTTGTCTATTGGCTACTGGTCGTGATGAAAGCAGTTGCAAAATCGGCAGCGTGAACCCAGCCGTTTTACCTGTGCCGGTCTGGGCACCGGCCAGTAAATCACTACCCTCTAAAATTACCGGAATCGCTTGTTGTTGGATGGGTGTGGGTTCGGTATAGCCCCGCGCAGTTACTGCCCGAACGATTTCAGCAGACAAACCAAGATTAGAAAAAGACATGTAACTCCAAAAACAACAGCGTTCGATTGCAGCAATGCTCACCATCTCATGCACCGGACTTTATGGCAACCCATGCTTGCCTTAAACTCATTTTTGCAGGTCTTTCATGTTACCCATTAGGTATAACAGCGCCATCCGGATCGCGATTCCATTGTTCACCTGTTTGCTTACTAGGCTGAGAGCCGGATCATCCATGATGTCGGAGGTGATTTCGACCCCGCGATTGGTAGGGCCAGGGTGCATCACTTTTACATCTGGCTGACAGAGTTGAAGCCGATCGCGAGTAATGCCAAAAGCTTGATGGTATTCTCGCAAACTGGGCAATAGGTGCTGAGACATCCGCTCTTTTTGCAGGCGCAGAGTCATCACAAAATCGGCGTTGGCGATCGCTGGTTCTAGCTGCCAATGAATAAACAATTTACGGTGGGGATCTGGGGCACAAAAATCGGCGAATTCTCTCGGTAGTAGGGTTGGTGGGGCTGCTAAGTGAACTTCGGCTCCGCAAGCAGTTAAGCTCCAAATGTTCGATCGAGCCACCCTAGAGTGCAAAATATCTCCAACGATCGCAATTTTTTTGCCCGCTAATAAATCACTGCGGGGGTTACTGGCATCTAGCACTCCACAGATTGTAAACAGGTCTAGCAAACCCTGGGAAGGATGTTCATGTTGGCCATCTCCGGCATTCAATACTCCGACTTGAACACCTAAGCGATCCATTTCTTGGGCGATCGCCTGGGGTACTCCAGCATGTTGGTGACGTACTACCATTAAATCGGTATCCATGGCTAAGTAGGTCTTGGCGGTATCTAGAATCGTTTCGCCTTTGGTAATCGAAGAAGTAGCGGCAGCAAAGTTCATCACGTCGGCAGAGAGGCGTTTGGCGGCTAGCTCGAAGCTGCTACGGGTGCGGGTGGAAGATTCAAAAAAAAGGTTGGTGACTACTCGTCCTTGCAGGGCTGGGACTTTTTTGACTGGGCGAGCTAGTACATCACTAAAGCTGGCGGCAGTTTGGAGCACGATGTCATATTCGGCAGTAGTGAAGTCGGCTAAACCCAGTACGTGACGGCGCGTCCATGTCATCGATCGATCCTCAAAAGTTAACTTGATTCAGTCCGTCAACAGTGTTGGTGATTCGGTTACTAATGTCAAGTTTCCAAAATCAATGGCCTTGGACATCTTTCAAATCAAGATGTTTGTTTGTCCCCAGGGCACTGCGGGAGATTATCAGGTAGATTAGGGGATGAGGTTTTTCTAGACTATTGATTTGCCGGGAGTATGAACGATGGTTGCTGCGTTAGAACACTTGCCCAAGCTAACTCCCACAGAATATCTGGATTGGGAAGAGCAACAAGAGCTGCGCTATGAGTATGTGCATGGTGAAATCTATGCCATGGCCGGTGGCACGCTGAATCACAGTCGGATTGGTGGAAAAATATACTATCTTTTACAGAATCATCTTCAAGGTGGAAGGTGTCAGGCGCTGAATTCTGATGCGAAGGTACAAATTAAGGAATCTAAGGATTATGTTTATCCTGACGTAAGTGTTACTTGTCATGCTGGTGATTTTTCTGCAACTCAATTTATTTCTAATCCTTGCCTAATTGTGGAGGTGCTGTCACCTGGTACGGAAGCCTATGACCGAGGTGATAAGTTTGCTTTGTATCGAAGTTTGACCAGTTTGCAGGAATATATGCTGGTTAGTAGTAAAAAGCTGGCGATCGATTTGTACCGGCGTATTGCAATCAATAAGTGGGAGTTGACGAGCTACGGAGCAGGAGAGGCAATTGAGCTACAAAGTATTGATTTGACTCTGTTGGTCGATCGGGTTTTTGAGGATGTTTCGTTTACGATCAGCACAGAAGAAAACTTGTGATTCACGGCTATCGATTACGCAGCAGACTTAGTTTTAAGGTCAGAATTATGGTTCATTATCAGATGGTCGATAGCCTCGGCTTTAATGCCCTTGGACATCTTTGATCAGTTTTCGGTAGTCGTTATAGCCTAGTCGTGGTGCTAGGATGATGGCGATCGCATTAGCGCGTTCTGGTTTGTTGGTTTCAATTGCTTCGGCTAGTTTTTCAGTCAAAACTAGGGTGGTTTGGTTGTTGAGGGAGTCCCGTTGGTTTTCGGCGAGGATGCGGGCGTTTTGAGCTTGGGTGTTTTCGGGGGAGCTGATTTGCCAGACAACTCCGACTACGGCTTCGACGTTGGGATCGGCGTTACCGGTGCGGGTGGTTCTGCCGATCGCAAAGACGCAAATTCCAGAACAAGATGGGTAACTCAGACTGCCATAGTTTCCCAGGCCGTTGTTTTGGATCACTCCAGCTTGTTGATTGATGGAGGATGTGGTGGGAAGAATTTCGTTGGTGCCGGGAGGAGTGAGGTTGGCAGGGGTGGTGTCAGGATCTCTTACTTGGGCATGGCTGACGGAAGCGATTAATATTGTGGAAAGGGAAGCAATTGAAGCCCACAGAATGGTAGAAATCTGTAATTTAAGGATTTTCATGTTTTCTCTCAGAGGCGGAATCGCTGTGCAACTATTGGAATAGCGGGAGTTGAGAGATAATTTATGCAAATTGCTTAAATTATGTTGAATTTTGCTGTGAAAGGCTCTTCTTTGCTGTTATTAAGCTAGGATTTAGATGGTTTAATCATTGGTGATTTTCTATGATAGTTGCTCCATCCTCTTTTGGAAAAAATCAAATCTCTTCGCCAACACCTGTTTTGGTAACGCAGTGCTCAGATCAAGTATGGATTGCAAAGTTGTTGACATGGGCAGGTTTTGCGGTAGAAGGCCATAGTCGGGAAGATGCACTTTTGAAGCTAGATCAGCAAGTCAAAGCACAGTTAGCAGGTGGGGAGATTGCATACTTAGATTTACCGTTGGCACAATCAAAAAATCCCTGGCTGGCGATCGCTGGTAAATATCAGGATGACCCTAATTGGGATGAGTATCAAGCGGCTATTGAGGCGGCACGTCAGACAGCCAATGCGGTTGAGAGCATTTTGCTAGAAGGGGATGCTGCGAAATGACTTTGTGGGTACTAGATACAGATCATCTGTCTTTACTGGAGCGGGGAAATCCTAGAGTTCAAGGTAGGTTGCAACAAATAGACCCTACTTCGGTGGCGATTACGATTGTTACAGCCGAGGAAAAGATGAAGGGAAGATTGGCTGCGATCAATGCTGTGTCTGGGATAGAACGTGTCGATCGCCTTGCTGTTGCCTACCAGACTTTGCAGTCTACGATCGAGGATTTACAACTGCTACCAATTTTACCGTTTTCGGAGTTAGCCCGCGATCGATATCGTGAGCTGCTTGGGCAGAAGATCCGGGTTGGTAGCCATGATTTACGAATTGCGGCAATTACACTTGCTGTCGAGGGGATTTTGGTTACTCGCAATCGTCGAGATTTTGAGCGAGTTGTAGGTTTGCAGATAACTGATTGGTCTTGAATTTTACTGTCATGCTGTTGCGTCTGATGGCTCAGTTGGGTGGCTATGGCATGGCGAACGTAGATGAGTTACTACACTGCTTTACCGCTTATTCAGTAGTGTTAATTTCAAAAGTTATTGTTTTATCTTCTCTGATGATTTGAACTCTAATAATATCTCCAGGCTGAGATTGTTTTATTTTTGACACCACATCATTCGATGACTTCATTATTTCACCCGTAACCTTATATATGTAATCCCCCACTTTGATATTATTTTTACTTGCAAAAGAGTTTGAGGAAACTTCTGTTATGGAGATTTTTCCTTGAGAAGTGTCATTCAACTTAATACCCAAAAGAACATTTGCTGTTCGACATCTTCAGAGAAGCGTTGAATGAGCTGGTATCCTTTGCTCAGAGAAGTGCCGCCCGAAAAAATCGGCTGAAAATCAACGCTTTGAAACTCAGCGATGACACCGAGGATGTGTTGTGTATACCAATCCTTTTCTGTGAAAACAGGATTGATCAAAAAGTTGTCTTCAAGAAATTTTATTTGAGCAGGAGTGGGAAGCTTAATTGATGTATTCATAATTCATATAGTTTCCCTTGTTTCCCAGCTTGCGCTTGGTTCGTTTTCCTTGGAGCCTTAATCGCCTGCCAGTAGGGACTTGAGTTGAAGTTCCAGCGTTGTAGTCTAGAACATCCTGCATTGTCCGATTATAGCATTTAGCTATTGAACTTGTGGACTGCTGTGGTAGAGCCATATAGAATTACAATCGAAGCTTTTCGCCAACACCTGTTTTGGTGACGCAGCGCTCAGATCAAGTATGGATTGCCAAGTTTCATCAACATGCAACCGCCCGCAAACTTGTCAGATTTGCAGGCGGACTGGGAAGTTTTAGCTGGGGTTGAAACCACAAGCTGGTTTAGAAATGACGGCCATTGTGTTTGGCGCGATAGATGGCTCGGCTAGAACGATCGAGGCGATGCCGCACAATGCTCCGTTCCCGTCTGGTGAAACGTCCATCCGACTTAAATCGTGATTCTTGAGCATTAAGGTTGGCTTGTTGGCGCTGCAAACGATAGGTTTCTCTGGGGCTAAGGGAACCAGAGCGAACTCCTTGGTTAATGCGTCTTTGTTGGTTGGCTTCCCGCTGATCGATCCGGGGGCTATTGGTGCCAGCGTCAGCATTAGAGGCAAAGCCTAAAGTAGTAGTGCCAGCAGTGATCAAAGTAAGTAGCGAGGCAATGATTAAACGTTTCATAATGAAAACTCCTGATTGGGTTAGTTCGGATGAGTAGTGATAGTCAAATCGGTCTTAGTCGAATTAATGAATTTAGAATTCGCTGTTTTCGGCGTTGTTCTGTCCTCACTTAATCCACCTGATACCATCCTAAGAGAGGCTCATCTGAGTTCTGAATTGAGAAAAAACTGACTTTCTACTGAATTGAGCAAAAGCCCTCTGCCAATGATTTCAAGGCTTTTCAAGGTTGATGAAGTTGATGTGTATCACAGATTTGCCGCTCTGCTGGACTCAGGTCAGCATTGGTCTTTAGGTATGTTTGTAGTTCTCGGCAGCTCTGTCGCAACAGGATTTGCAGATCCTCTGTGTTTTGCCCTGATGGAGTAGGCTGGCCAATTTTGTGCAGACTCTGTTGCAGATTTTTGGTCACCAGGATCAGTAAACGTGGTCTGTCACCTTTGATTTGCTCTAGTTGCTGTGCTGCTTTAACCCCATGTAGTAAAGACCCCAGATAATCCTTAGAAAGACGACGAGATTTAGATGAAAGCAGTAGTTCTTGCACTTTCTCCCGCCGGTTTAGAGACGATCTCCCAAGGTTAGGTTGCCAATTATTGGAAGTATAAAACTGTATGGCGATCGCCGCAGCAGCAATCGTCAGCAAAACGGCGATAGCGGCTATAACCTTGCGCCACCCTTGTTTTTGCTGGGATCTTTTTTCGATTTTCCGGCTGGTGGCCAAAAAATCCAGATCGTTAATACCGAGGGTTTTACCCTGTGCCCATTTTTGGGCAGCTTGGAGAGCATGGCCGAGCAGTAAGCATGAATGATTTTGCCGATCACTAGCCAACCAGGTAGCTAAAGCTTCGCTATATGGTCGAAATCCCACCAAAACTCGATCGAGCCATTGTTGATCAAAGATCTGGGCATAAATTCGATTGCAAATTTCAAGCTGATCATATTTTTTGACAACTATGCCAGAAAGACGTAAATCTATTTGGGCCGGGCTGTCATCAGCCAGCATTGAGCCGTTTTCTAGGATTTTTTGGTAAAAGCTGAGGACTTGGTGAGTATTTTGTTGATCACTGCGAATTAAATAATTACGAATAGTTTTGAGATGTTCTGGTTCGTCTTGGGCTTCCCAGTTAGCAATCACCTTCGATCGCACCAAGCTTTCAATGAATTCTGTTTCATAGTTACTGGGCAACGAAGTATCCAGTTCTTGGATCAATTTACACAGCTTTTGGGTCAAAAAAGGCTGGCCACCAGTCCAGTCTAAGATCGCTGCCAATAATATTTCTGGTCGATTGGCCTTGTCTCGGAGACCATTCACCAGTGGTTGGATTTCAGTTGGTTGGAACCCCTGTAACTCAATGGCTTTACCAATATTAAAAGGCGATCGCCGTCCAGATTTAATCAGGTCAGAAGGTGTAGCAACCCCAAAGAGGGCAAAGTTAATTTGTTTGAATTCGCTACAGGCTCTAATCGCCGCAAAGAAATCATCCGTATCAAACTCTAAGCTAAGAATGCTATCTATTTCATCAATGAAAATTACGATTTGCTGATGAATGAACCGAGGCAATACCACCTCAATAAATTCACTAAAGCGCTGGACGGGTGAAAGAATTTCGCGTTCTTGCCACCAAGCTCTTACATCAATTTGCGCCGAGAGACTGAGACCTTGCACTAGCCGTTTCACTAGCCCTGCATACCATTGTTGAGGGGTAATATTGCGGCTGCCAATACCTTGCAGATCGATCGCCACGCAGGCCATGCCATCTTGTTGCAAAAGATGCATGGTGCGAAAGCGCAAGCTGGTTTTGCCCATTTGCCGAGAGTTGAGCACATAGCATAGTTCACCAGCTTTTAAGCCCGCATAGAGATGTTGGTCGGCAGCTCTGACCACATAGCTGGGGGCATCGATCGGTAAATGGCCACCTACTCGATATTGATAAGCTGAGGATGTGGACATAGCTAGATACTCCGGCGATTGCTGAAGTAAAGACGATATAAATTGCAGCGAGGTGCAATCTGGTTGCCTTGACGGACTGCTAGCCCCATACTACACAATTGAAAAGAGGTTTCTGGTTCCATTTCCACAGGGGTGTTAGCTTGCATCAGGGTTTGGATGGATTCTAACAAGGCTGGTTGTTGTTTGATCCTATTCCAAAGGGAGCGTAGATGGTTGCCGTATGGTGCGGCCTCGGTGGGGGCAATAGTCAGGAACTCGGGCAGAGAGATCTGGTATTGATGGATGTGATGCAGAGCGAGGCTAATTAGATAGGGATGTCCTCCGACCATGGCCATCAATTGTATTAATTGCTCTGGGTTCCAAGCTAGTTGATGTCGAGCGACTAAGATTTGCACTTGTTCACAGGTGAATTCCGATAGTTCGATCGGCAGGCCCACATTAAAAGGTGATTCATCACTGTGCAAGGGAATATAGATTTCCGTGGAATGAGCAATAATAATGCGCAGTTTAGCCCATTCACCCATGCCAGATTCTTCATACCAAGCACGCAATAACCCAAAGAAGTCGGCGGCAATATGGGGATGCTCAAACACTCGATCGACATCATCTAAGCCTAAGATGAGTGGAGTATCTGCGGTTGATAAAATCTGCTCTTCAAAAAAAGCGGTGCAGTTGTCTTTACTACCAAAAATCTCACTCCAGTAGTCATTGGCGATGCAACTCAATTGCAATTTCCAACTAACCTTGTTGCAAACCCACCGCAGCAGGGCATCTAAATCGGCAAAAACCGCTTCATCAGCACTTTGAAAGTTGATTTTTACGGTGCGATAACTCTGCTGGGCGGCCAGATCCAGAATCCGATCCATCAAAGAGGTTTTGCCCATGTGATGGGGCGATTTAATCCGAATTAAGCTGTGGGGCTGCAAAATAGCGGCAGTGCAACGGTCTTCGATCGGTGGTCTGGTGACGTAAAAAGGTGAGTGGAGTGGCACTGCTCCGGAGGTCATCTCGAACAAATTAGTGGCGACGGTAAATTCTGGGTCTGATGATTTTTGCTGGGTGATGGGTAATTCATCACCCCAATCAGCTTTATCTTGCCAATCGACATGTAAACATTCACAGATCGAGGTGAAGCTAGCATAGTCTACTGGTTTGCCATTCAGAAAATTATTGACGGTAGAAATGGCCAAACCTACTTCGGCAGCCAGTGCTTTTTGGTTGGGGATACCATTGCGCTTGAGGGATAACTTGATGTCTGCAATGTAAGCACCCCGAATTTTTAGCGATCTCGTCATAATGTAACGCCCTCGTGCAATCAGTCGTTAACAGTGTTGTTGACAGCTTACTGTGATTCAGCTAAATCTCCCAAGCCAAATGAATTCTGGCGAGACAAATTTTTTGCAAGTTCAAAAAAACTGGGATTTTGGTGATTGGAACTGCTTTCCATAGCCGCTATTGGTCGAAATTAAACTCTTCAACAGAATTCACCAATCTTCAGTATTTTGTCTGGAGTAAGACTAGGTACCTATCCATTTGCTGAATCCGCTTGTTATTTTGGGGATGATTCACAAATAATCTAGCACCCAATATTGCAGATTGTAGTTGTGAACTGTGCTTTAAGTCCATGTCTTGATAGATTCCTTCTAGTAGTAAACACTAACAATACCAACGATATGTTGAAGAATTCCCCAAAACGAGTATCCCGTAACTTTTTGGATCAGCTCCAGAATATTCTGCAAAGCCCCTTGATGTCGGTTGTTTATTTTATCAGTGCCATTGTTTGTCTGTTTGGTGGCTATGGCTTTTTGGCCTTGATGCTGTTTGTGAGCTGCGTATATTCTAATCCAATATTAATTTGGAAGGCTCAAAATCAGTATCGCGATGTATTTCAGCGCTATCGATTGAATGTAGTGATGTTGACGGGTATTCTGTTCGGTTTGTTAGCTGGTGTTGTTTTAGGTTTGGCTTTCGTCGAGCCTTCTCATGCTCAGTTTTTCAATAATGCTGAACAATTTATTAAAGGTACTTTTAAAGGCGCAGGTATTACGACTGAAGCAGGCACAGGTACTACTACCGGTGGCAGCATTGTGGGTTTGGTGATGAATACGTTACGCTTACTGTTTGTGATGTATGTGTTGTTTGGTATTGTGCAAGTGTTTCAGGCTGTTCGCCAGGGTGAAGAGTGGAAGGACTTAGCAAAAACTCCTTTCTTTGTAGTATTAGCTGGTACTCTAGGCGATGTTTTGGTGGGCGCGATCGTTGGTCCTCAAAAGGTTTAGGTCATGTCTGAACCCAGATTTCGTCAGGTCAATCAAATGCTGGGTTCCCGCCCTAGCTTGGGGCCAATCCCAGCAGATTTGCTGTTGCCTTGGGGTGGGATCAGTCTCGCTGTATTGATTTTCACCCGCAGTATTTTTTCAGTAGATTGGCAATGGACGGTGGGTTTGACGGTATGGGGTTGTGCAAGTTGGGCGGTGCTCACGGGTACTAAGCCTTACAAGTTTCTCTCTAAATTTTTGATGCCACCCCAACGTTGGAGCAGAGGTCATGAGCGATATCGCCCCATGACTCGGCGCAAACCACGATTTTGAACTCCAATTTACCTTTTTTATAAATCTTCAAGAAAAACTTTGCATGATATTGAAAGGTGTGGTATCATCAAACCTCTGGCAATATGCCCTGTTCCAACACAAGTTTTCCAAAGGCTAACTGTGGCTAATATCAAGTCTGCGATCAAACGAGTCGAAGTAGCCGAACGTAATCGGCTGCGTAACAAGTCCTTCAAGTCCGCAGTGCGGACACTGATGAAGAGCTGTCTTATAGCGGCGGATAAGTATAAATCCGACCCCACGCCCGAAGCACTAGCTGATGTACAGGCTAAGATGTCTGCTTCCTATAGCAAAATCGATAAAGCTGTCAAAAAAGGCATTTTACATAAGAATAACGGTGCCCACAAAAAGTCTCGCTTGGCTGCCGCGCTGAAACCAGCCGCAGTAGCTGCTTAGCACATCGATTCTTCAGCGGGCAAGCTGCCCGCTTGGTGGCCGTCTGTCAAACTGTAAGCCGTCACGCCATGCAGCTCATCGATACCCACGTTCACATCAACTTCGAGAACTTTCAGCAAGATCTCGAAGCTGTTGCTATGAACTGGCGATCGCATGGCATTGTACAACTAGTACATGCCTGTGTGCATCCAGAGCAGTTCCCCGGTATGGTGGAATTGGCCGATCGCTTCCCGGAGCTATTTTTAGCAGTAGGGATGCATCCTTTGGAAGCAGTACGCTGGCAAGACAATAGCAGCGCTGAAATTTTGGCCTATGCCCAAAGTGATCAGCGCGTGGTGGCGATCGGGGAAATGGGCTTAGATTTTTACAAATCAGATAGCACATCTAACCAACTCGACGCTTTTACTGGCCAACTGCGGATTGCCCGTCAGTTGGATTTACCCGTGATTATTCACTGTCGCGATGCGGCAGCAGAAATGCGGGATATTGTGGCCGACTTTTGGCAGGCCGAAGGATCGGTAAAAGGTGTGATGCACTGCTGGGCAGGCACACCAGCAGAAACCCAGTGGTTTCTAGACTTGGGTTTTCATATTAGTTTTAGTGGAGTCGTCACCTTTAAAAATGCTAAACAAATTCACGCCTCAGCCCAAATGGTACCAGCCGATCGACTGTTGATTGAAACCGACTGTCCATTTCTGGCCCCCATGCCCCACCGGGGCAAACGCAACGAACCCGCCTATGTCAGTCACGTAGCCGATCGAGTTGCCGAGTTGCGCGGCGAAACAGTGGAATCGATCGCCGCCACCACCACCGCCAATGCGCGCAAGCTATTTAGTTTGCCCGCTTGAGCCACCCGTTAGACCGCACCAAACTGCCCCGTTGCAAAACACCAGAACGCCAAAAAAAGAGGATGAATTATGAGTAATCAAATTGTCAAGGCATCCACCTACATGTTGCCTGACTTAGTAGAGATTCAGCGTTCTAGTTTTCGGTGGTTTTTAGAAGAAGGCTTAATCGAAGAATTAGACAGTTTCTCGCCCATTACCGACTATACCGGTAAATTGGAATTGCGCTTTTTGGGCAAAGACTACAAGCTCAAACGCCCCAAATATGACGTAGACGAAGCCAAGCGACGGGATGCCAGCTACGCGGTGCAGATGTATGTACCCACCCAGTTGATCAATAAAGAAACCCGTGAAATCAGCCAGATGGATGTATTCATCGGCGATTTGCCCCTGATGACCGAGCGAGGTACTTTCATTATCAACGGTGCTGAGCGGGTAATTGTTAACCAAATCGTCCGTTCTCCGGGAGTCTATTACAAGTCCGAGCTAGACAAAAATGGTCGGCGGACTTATAGTGCTTCCTTGATTCCTAACCGGGGAGCTTGGTTGAAGTTTGAGACTGATAAAAATGACATTGTGTGGGTCAGGATCGACAAAACCCGCAAGCTTTCGGCGCAGGTATTGCTGAAAGCCTTAGGTCTGACTGACAACGAGATTTTGGATGCTTTACGGCACCCGGAATTTTTCCAGAAAACCATTGCTAAAGAAGGCAACCCCAGTGAGGACGAAGCTTTGATGGAGCTATATCGCAAGCTGCGTCCCGGTGAGCCGCCTACTGTGACGGGTGGTCAACAGTTGCTGGATTCACGCTTTTTTGATCCTAAGCGGTATGACTTAGGCAAGGTGGGTCGCTATAAGCTGAACCGTAAGCTGCGCTTGAATACCCCCGATGCCACTCGGGTATTGACTCCCCAAGATATCTTGGCGGTGATCGATTACTTGATTAACCTGGAGTTTGACCTAGGTAATACCGATGATATTGACCACTTAGGTAACAGACGGATTCGATCGGTTGGTGAACTTCTCCAGAACCAAATCCGCGTTGGTTTAAGCCGTCTAGAGCGAATTATCCGGGAGCGGATGACTGTCTCGGAAACTAGCACTCTGACCCCAGCTAGTTTGGTGAACCCCAAACCCCTGGTGGCGGCGATTAAGGAATTCTTTGGTTCTTCCCAGCTCTCCCAGTTTATG
>JANNEH010000115.1:0-4101 GCA_031378405.1 Synechococcales cyanobacterium OTE_75_metabat_409 | reverse complement strand
CCCCAAATTAAGTACTAAGGAGATTTTGAGTATGTTAGATATTAAAAATGTCGATGTGACCCAAACTCGATTTTACCAAGAGATTTTTCAAGTTGGTGAAGAGCGGGGCAGACAAGAGGGTGAACAAAGAGGTGAACAAAGAGGTGAACAAAGAGGTGAACAAAAAGGACGTAAGGAGGAAGCCATAGATTTTGTGTTGCTTTTGTTAGGTCGGCGATGTGGAGTGTTGTCGGCGGCACAGAAAAAGCGGATTAGGAGTTTGGATCTCGATCGGCTAAAGGCTTTAGGGGTGGCGTTGTTAGATTTTGGTGGTAAGGATGATTTGGTGGCTTGGTTGAAGATGAATGGTTAGCGATCGGCATTGCACTATTAAGGGTAGACCACAGAAAAATTGATCAATTCTTGAATCGATGAGCGATCAATGAATGCCGATCGGATTAATTGAATTAATAAATTTGTTGATGAATAGGGATTATCAGAAATATGGATGCTGAATCTGCCAAATCCCACGCTACAATGCCTCTAACGATCTGCAACCCAACTTTCTAGATGGACAAAATTAAATTCGGTACCGACGGCTGGCGTGGGGTCATTGCCCAAGAATTCACCTTCGATCGACTGCTCACAGTCGCCCCCGTAGCCGCCCAAATTTTGCTGGAAACCTTCGGAGCCAAAACCCAAAACCGGCGGATTATGGTGGGGTTCGATCGGCGCTTCATGGCCGAATTATTTGCCCAAAAAATGGCCGAAGGTTTGCGTGATGCCGGATTTGAGGTGTTGCTGGCCGCAGATTTTGCGCCGACACCAGCTCTGAGCTGGGCGGCATTTGACCAAAACGCGATCGGCGCATTAGTGATCACCGCCAGCCACAACCCTGGTCAGTACTTAGGACTCAAAGTTAAAGGCAACTTTGGTGGCTCGGTGGCACCCGAACTCAGCGAAAAAATCGAAGCTCGCTATGGCGAAAAAATCTCCACTGGTTATCCCGGTAGCCTCACTAGCTTCGATCCCTGGCCGAGCTACTGTGCAGCCATTAGCGCCCAGGTCGATATCGCCAAAATTCGCCAACTTGCCCAGAGCGGTAAAATTCGGATCTGGACAGATGCCATGAATGGCTCAGCCGCTACCGGTTTAACCAGATTAGTCGGGGAATCTGTGCAAGAACTGCGGGGGCAGCGCGATCCTTTATTTGGTGGCAGCGCCCCAGAACCCTTGGCCGCCAATCTTCAAGCCCTAGCTGCTGCTGTTCGTGATGACCAAAAACAGCATCCTGAGAGCATTGCGGTAGGTTTAGCTTTTGATGGCGACAGCGATCGGATTGCCGCCATTGATCAAGACGGTAACTTCCTCAGCTCCCAAGTGTTATTGCCAATTTTGCTCCAACATTTACATTGTGAGCGCGGACTCAGCGGCGAAGCAATCAAAACCGTCAGTACTTCTAACCTAGTGCCCAAAGTCGCCAAACTCTATGGTTTACCAGTATACGA
Source organism: Synechococcales cyanobacterium OTE_75_metabat_409 (assembly GCA_031378405.1). Classification (GTDB taxonomy): domain Bacteria; phylum Cyanobacteriota; class Cyanobacteriia; order Cyanobacteriales; family Chamaesiphonaceae; genus JAAFHZ01. The sequence goes on along the minus strand of JANNEH010000115.1, from coordinate 2,614 downwards.
AACCCCGATCGGCTACAAATACATTGCCGATCGGATGTTAGTTAGCCAAGTGCTGATCGGTGGCGAAGAATCTGGTGGTATTGGCTATGGTCACCATATTCCCGAGCGGGATGCATTGCTCTCTGCACTGTACTTGCTAGAGGCGATCGCCAGCCAAAATCTGGACTTGGGCGCTCAGTATCACAGGCTGCAACAGCAAACCGGCTATACTTTTGCTTATGATCGGTCTGATCTTCATCTGGCGGATATGAGCTTACGCCAAATTCTGATTGACAGCATAGAACGGGAACCATTGCAGTCGATCGATGGTCAAAGAGTTGTAAGTATCCAAACTACAGATGGTTACAAGCTAGAATTAGCAGACGAAAGTTGGTTATTGATCCGCTTTAGCGGCACCGAGCCAGTCCTGCGCCTCTACTGCGAAGCTCCCACCCTAGAACGGGTGCATAGCACTCTGCAAGCAGCTAGCCACTGGGTAGATACTGTAACTAAGGCTACATCTTAAACATAATTTCGAGGTTAACTTCATGTTGAGTGTCAAAAATAAGCTAATGGCAGCGGCAACCCTGCTCTCTGTGGTCTCTCTTAGTACTGCTTCCATCAATGTTTCATCGGCAGAGGCCGCAGTAGTTGTTCAAACCTCTGCTAATGGTGGCACTCTGGTCGCCCACCGCGATCGGGATGATTCTTATGACAACGACGATCGCTACGAACGGCGTTCTAATAATGGCAGATATCGTGGTCAATACCGTAGAAACCACCGAGATGGCTATTACAACAACGGTTATTACAATAATGGTCGGGCGCGGGAAATCTACAGCGATAGCAGCCGTGATCCTAGCGTAATTATCTCCAACCCACGATCTGGCTACTCTCGTGGTCACAACTGCGTCAGAACTCTCTACGCCACTATCTGCAACTAATCAACAAATTTAGGGAATAATCAAAGTGTCTATACTTTGCCTCTAGCTTCAGTGGTCGCCTTGTGTTAACTGTTTCTATGGCAACACTGCCAGCAGCAGACCAATGCTATCATTAGGCTAGGGGCAATAGATACCCCAATGCCGTGCGTCATTAGTTTTAAAATGCCTAGTATGAACAGTACAGATTTTGGCAAATACCTAGGTGATAGTGAAGGTTATCAAAAACCCTGGCTCTTGATCCAACTGCGGCTCTGCAAACTGGCTGAGCAAAAAAACGATCTGTTGCCCCAAGAATATATGGAGCGCCTCGATGATATTCATCGGGACATGATGAAACTTGGGCGGTGGTGGGAAGGACAGGAACCCCAGGTGTTTTAAGATTATGACCGCCAAAGAAATCCAGCCCCATTTGTCTTTTGATCTGCGAGATCCGGCCTGGTATTTCAGCCGGGAGCTGAGTTGGTTAGAATTTAACTCCCGCGTATTACACGAAGCCATCGACGATCGCACGCCCCTCTTGGAGCGGATCAAGTTTATGGCAATTTTTAGTGTCAACCTAGATGAGTTTTTCATGGTGCGGGTGGCCACGATTAAGCAGCAAATTGCTGCCGGAGTGACCAAAACCACTCCCGATGGCCGCACACCCGCTCAGCAGTTAGAAGCGATCGGCAAAAGGTTGCGCCCGCTGCTGCATCGCCAGTATCAGCATTTTGAACGAGAACTACGCCCACTATTGGCCGACAAAGGCATTCATATACTGAACTACTTCGAGCTGAACCAAGAACAGCGCAAGTATTTGCAGTATTACTTTGAAGAACAGATTTTTCCGGTTTTGACCCCCTTAGCAGTAGATCCCGGCCATCCTTTTCCCTATATTTCTAATCTCAGCCTTAGTTTGGCGGTGGTTATGAAACACCCCGAAACCGGTGAAGAGCTATTTGCCCGAGTAAAGGTGCCCCAGGTGTTGCCTCGCTTTATCCATATGCCACCAGAACTCAGCAGCGAACCCGAAGGACAAGTGCATTGGACAGGAATTCCGATCGAGCAACTGATTGGCCACAATTTAGATGCCTTGTTTCCTGGCATGGATATTCAGGAATGCCATACCTTTCGGGTGACCCGTAATGCCGATATTGCCCTGGCCGAAGACGATGCCGATGATTTGTTGCTGGCGATTGAACAAGAACTGCGCAAACGGCGGCTCGGCGGTTCGGTAGTTAGAGTAGAAGTGAATACTGCTACCCCGGCGCACATTGTGGCGATGCTCAAAGACGAGCTAGATCTAGAAGATAGCGATGTATACCCGATCGATGGTCTATTGGGCTTGAGCGATCTGTTTGCCATTTTCTCTCTCTCTTTACCTGCTCTCAAAGATCCCTCCTGGGTACCCACTCTGCCACCGCGTCTGCGCTGCTTAGACGATGACGATGAAAGCAAAGATTTCTTTAAAGTCATCGCCGAGCGAGATTTACTGGTGCATCATCCCTATCAATCTTTTACTGCCACAGTAGAAAGATTTATTCACACCGCCGCCCATGACCCAGATGTGTTGGCGATTAAGATGACTCTCTATCGCACCAGCGCTGATTCTAGATTGCTAAAATCCCTGATGACTGCCGCCGAGAAAGGTAAACAGGTGGCCGTGTTGGTCGAACTCAAAGCCCGCTTCGATGAACAGAACAACATTACCT
>JANNEH010000114.1:0-3845 GCA_031378405.1 Synechococcales cyanobacterium OTE_75_metabat_409 | reverse complement strand
TAGAATCTTTCGATCGAGATTGCCGTCTAGAGAAATTAGCGAGAAGTTTGGATCACAGCAAAAAGCTAATCCCTGGCTTTTTCGAGTAGAGTTTTACAGAGGATCTGGGCAAAAAATTTATGATTGGTCAAGTATTAGCTGGACGTTACCGAGTGATACAAGTCTTAGGCGCTGGTGGTTTCGGTGAAACCTACATCACCGCCGATCTGCATTTGCCGGGAGAGCCGCAATGTGTGTTGAAGCACCTCAAGCCCGCCACCAACGATCCCCAGGTTTTAGATATTGCCCGCAAGTTCTTCCAAAAAGAAGCTGAAACCCTACAACAACTTGGTGATTTCGATCGCATTCCGCGCCTGTTGGCTTACTTTGAAGAGCAAAAAGAGTTTTATCTAGTCCAAGAACTGGTACGTGGCCATACCCTTAGTTTGGAATTAATTTCTGGCCAAAAATGGCCAGAGGCAGCAGTGCGTCGCATGTTGCGGGAGGTCTTGAGCATTTTAGAATTTGTCCATAGCCAAGGCGTAATTCACCGCGATATTAAGCCCGAAAACATCATGCGCCGCGATGAAGACGGCAAACTGGTGCTGATTGACTTTGGGGCAATCAAGCAAGTGCGCAACCAGCCCACCAACATGGGAACTACCCCCCAAACCGTGGCGATCGGCACCTTGGGTTACATGTCACCCGAGCAAGCCCGAGGCAATCCTCGCCCCAGTAGTGACCTCTATGCCTTGGGGGTAATTGGAATACAGGCTATTTCTGGCAGGCATCCCAGTGAACTAGTCGAAGACGAGGCTACTGGTGAGTTGCAATGGCAGCATTTTGTCCAGGCCGATCCCTTGTTGATCGATCATCTCAGTGAAATGACCCGCTACCATTTCCGCGATCGATTTACCACTGCCAGCGCCGCATTGGCAGCCCTAAACCAAATTGAAAGCGGTGAACTAACCGCCCCGCTGCCTGTTACTCCCCTGCCGATTGCCAGCAACCACACCGCCGCCACCTATGTGGTAGCTCCAGCCTCGGTGCCTCGTCAGCCATCACCTCAAGGTACCGATCCTCGTTTAAATCTGCCGCCTCAGCGTAATCCCTTGACCAAAATCATCGGGGCAGCGGTTTTGCTAGGAGTTAGTGGATTTGGTGGATACGCCGGTTGGTCACTGTTTCAAAATTCTCAGTACGACCAGGCTTTAGCCAGTAATCTATGTCGCTTGGCCGCTCCAACTGCCAAGGGGGGCAGTACTACCAAAGTTCGTTTAGAACCCGATCGAATTTCTGGCATCACCAAACAAATTAAGCCAGGAGAAAAATTCTTAGCAGTAAGGCTCAAAGACCCTTTTGTGGAAATTCAGCAGCGCGATGGCAGCAAAGGCTGGGTATTCAGTGACCAAATCGATCTTTGTATTAAACCAGCAGTTCCAACTCCAGCAGTTAAGCCCAGTCAGAGTTCTAAGCCCTCACCAAAAATCTCGGCTCCAGCAAGTCCCAGCGATTCTCCTGCTTCACCTAGCCCCTCTGTAACAACATCGGCCACCCCCTCGCCCACCACTCCATCAGCGACTCCCTCGGCTAGCACCACTCCCAGCCCTACTACAACCTCCACCACTAGCCCATCACCCACATTTACGCTTACCCCCATTACTCCCGGCAATACCTTAACCCCCACTAACCCTGCATCCCCGGCTAATCCTAGCCCACCCCAAAGTTCAAATAATCCTTAAAAACCATGACTAAGACCGTCCTGATCACTGGCACATCCAGCGGAATTGGCAAACTCATCGATCATTCCCCACATGCGAGATCGAGGCAGTGGCACCATTGTACAAATTGCCAGCATGGGAGGCCGCATCACTTTTCCGTTATACAGCATCTATCACAGCTCCAAATGGGCAGTGGAAGGGTTTAGCGAATCTGTGCAATATGAGTTAGCACCTTTGGGCATAAAGGTAAAAATTGTGGAGCCAGGAGCCATTAAGACCAAATTTTATACAGATGGTCGAAAATCAATACCGGGTGAAAATTTACCGATGTATCGATCGATTGTGGCCAAAGCCGATCAGGTTTCCCAGGGTAGCGGCCAGAACGGTGATCCAACAGCACTAGTGGCTAAAATGGTATTTAGGGCAGCAACCGATCGCCGTAATAAACTCCGATATCCAGTGGGTAAGCCTGCACCATTGCTACTCACTCTGCGCAAGTTGCTCCCAGATAGCTGGTATCTAGCGATGATTAAGCGTCTTTATGGATTATAAACTCCGGCGGCGGCGTTGATATTCCTTGTCTGTGATCGTTACTTCTTTGACTACAACACCTTTGATGATATTCATCACCAAATACCGCTCATACCGTGATTCATATCCCATATGAACATACTCTAATAGTTTGCCTCTAGGAATAACTATGTTGCCAGAATACCATTTGGCAAAGACCGGTTGTGGCTTACCGGGAAATAGCTTATCTAGTGGGATAAACTTCTTGTTTTCCCGTGAACAGGCATCTACTTCAAATTTTGTGAGGTATAGCTTACGATCTTTAATTTCCCAGTGACCAAGGTAATTCCGCCACAGGGCAGTACATCCTCCGGATTGTTCTAAATACGGCTTAAATCTGGCAGCATTTTCTGGAATTTCTAAATATGAACTTAATGGCAGTATCGTCATACCTTCTTCCTTACCATTGATTTTGATAATCTCTTGGAATTGAGCAGTGGCAGAAGCCGGAGTAGCCAGAGCTAAGATCGTTAATATGGTGATAAATAATTTTTTCATAGATTTGCAACTAGTTTTGTCTACAAAAGTAACTCATCAGCAGTTTTTTTAGACCTAGGTTACATTTTTCGCAACCGCTTCCACTCGCACTACAAAATTCCTAGCACCTTGCTGCCACTAGATTGAGTCCAGCGCCCCCCAACAACTAAAGTATGGTTTGCCCAGGCAGCATCAGGAATCGTAAAATCTGATCGAAAGTGACCGCCTCGGCTCTCTGTCCGAAACAAAGCGCTATTTACTATTAAGTGAGCTATTTTCAGCAAATTACGAGTCTCCGCCCACAATCTTAAATCGCTCAGAGAAAATGGAGGTATAGTATTTTGTTGTGGCTGCAAGACATTCAGAGCCTGAGAAATTGGTAATTGATCGAATTCTGCTTGCCAAGTCTTGATCTGCTGTAAGCCAGACTGCAAGCTAGCAAATTCTCGGACAATGCCCGCTACCTGCCACATAACTCCTGGCAATTTCCGACGAATTGTAGTGATTATTACCTGTTGTTGCTCCCAATCTATAGCAGCAGTACTGGTATCTACTGCTGAGATTAATGAATTAATTACCGCTGGCACAGACTCAGTAAGCGACAAATCACTATTAGCAAAACCTGCGCCAAAAACCAAACATTCCAACAAAGAATTACTAGCTAACCGATTAGCACCATGCACCCCAGTACAACTAGCTTCCCCTACCGCATAGACACCTGGAATAGCCGTATGATTTTGAACATCGGTAGCGATACCACCCATCCAATAGTGCGCCGCTGGCGAGACCGGAATCGGCTGAGTAAACACATCAATCCCCCAGCTCTGACATACCTGAATAATATTGGGAAACCGATGGCTGACTGTAGCCGGGGGCATCGATCGCAAATCTAAATACACCTTGTCTCCCCCCACCTGGGCTAGGTGGGAAAAAATTGCCCGACTCACCACATCCCTCGGAGCCAACTCCCCATCAGGATGGTACTGAAAACAAAACCGATCGCCTTGGTCATCAATTAAATACGCACCTTCCCCACGCACGGCTTCACTGATTAAAAAGCGTGGTGCTCCTGGTACATTCAAAGCAGTGGGGTGAAAC
>JANNEH010000112.1:0-8099 GCA_031378405.1 Synechococcales cyanobacterium OTE_75_metabat_409 | reverse complement strand
ATTGTTTTAACTCAAGTTGGCGCAGACACCGCGATCGGCTTTGGTGGCCAAACCCTAGCCACACTAAAGGGAATCCAATCGAGCAGCTTGACTCCTAGCAACCCTGGCCAGTTCCTTTTTGCCTAGAAATCCGATTTCTTGCAAAAATTGCTTACTCAATCAGAAATTCGACTTCTAGAAGTCGGATTTCTGGCTTGCAATCTTTATTTAATTAACACTTAACTTTTTGATAAGCATTAATTAACGCTAGGATTCTAATCCGGTGCTAGAATGCCCCTGTCAATATTGAATTCTAATTCTGTGATTATATTTACATCCAGATTTCCATATTTACAAATATTCATAGTCAATTTAATAATTGATCACCTTCAAGAGGATTGAGATGGCGACGATCAACGGCACTGCTAGCAACGACACATTAATTATAGGTAGTGGCAAGAGTAACGACACCTTGCTTGGTTTGGCAGGCAATGATTATCTCGATGCTTTACCTGGCAGCGGTAACAATATTCTCAAAGGCGGTGATGGTAATGATGAGCTATATGCTTATACCAGCGATCAACTTTTTGGCGAAGCTGGAAACGATATTCTTTCTTCTGATGGCAATGGCAAAAACATTTTAGATGGTGGGGAAGGTGACGATACTCTCTATGGCGATCGGAATGACACTTTAATTGGTGGTGCTGGCAACGATGTAATTTATGGTGGCCTGGGTGGCAACACCATGACGGGTGGTTTAGGCAACGATGTATTTTGGATTGCCAATGTTGATGCACCAACCATACCCAATATTGTTACAGATTTTAACCAGCTCAATGATACCATTCGGTTTAATTTGGCCGGGGTGAGCAAATTTAGTGATCTAAAAGTTGCTCAAGTTGGCATGGATGCCACTCTGAGTTTTGCTGGCAATCAATTAGCTACTCTGAAAAACACCTTAGTCAGTTCGCTGAGTGATACCACAGTTGTGGTAAATACCAAATTTCCCAACAGTAATGGCTTACCGCAACCTTTGTGCTCTCCAATTACTCCAGGGGCTGGTATTTTTCAGTTAAGCCAAGGAAATGGGGCTGTTACCGGACTACGCATTAATAAAATTAGTCATCAAGCCAACAATCGTAATGAGCTAGGAATATTTGCCGTAGATGACAACAAAGGTACTATTAATGGCATTACACCCGATCAGGGTGGTTATTTAGCAGAAGTATTGAAGCGATCGCAAGTAGTTTTCTCGGCTCTCAGTGATAGCACTATAGATACAGCTTTAGATGGCCCATCAACTCGGACTGTCAACTTGCCGATCAACTCTAAGTTGGGGTTCTATCTAGCAGTAAACAGCACTTTTGATGATGCACCAAGCGCAGCTAATATGTTGTTCTCTTTCCCGGCTATCATCAACGGTTTTCAGAATTCTCAAGTTACCCAACCTGGAAATGTTACCCAAATTGCGTTTGAAGATACTGGCGGTGGTGGCGATCGAGATTTTAATGATTTGGTAATACAAATAGAAGTCGCAACTATTCCTGCACCATTGGGCAGCGGACTGCAAGGAACCAAAGAAATCTATGATTTTACCAATCTCCCAACCATTACTAAGGCTACATTTGAAGTCAATCGAGATGCTGGATACGATAACCATATTGGTTTTTATAAAATCGAAGATGCTCAAGGTACGATCAAAGTAGGCACAACCTTAATCAAACCCAGCGATGATGGTTATCGGAAGGCCGTAGTACAAGGTCGCATTGCTGGTATCGATCTAGCTGGGGTAAATGGCCAAACCACTACAGGTAGTGGTGATTTTCTGGGTGGAGCAATGTATGCACCGTTTTTGATTGCCAATGCTAGTGCTGCCAATACAGATTTCAGCAATATTTATACGGCTTACAGCTTAGGCAACGCTGATCAAGTTGATCATATTCGGCTCTTAGGTGACAACATTTTTGGTTTTGAGGATCTATTTGGGGGAGGCGATCGAGATTTCAACGATGTAATTGTGAAAGCCACATTCCAATAGAAATAAACAAGGGTGGACGTTCCCATCCACCTCTTCTCTACTATCTTTGGGTTGGCTTACATGCCGATAGTTTCATAACCAGCATCTACATATATAATCTGCCCAGTAATCCCACTGGAAAGATCACTACATAAAAAAGCCGCCGTATTACCAACCTCAGTTTGGGTCACAGTGCGGCGGAGAGGTGCGATGTCTTCCACATGGTGAATCATATCCAAAATGCCGCCGACTGCCGAAGAAGCCAAAGTGCGAATAGGACCAGCCGAAATGCCATTTACCCGCACACCTTGAGGACCAAGCTCATTGGCTAGATAACGCACACTCATATCTAGACCGGCCTTAGCGATGCCCATCAGGTTGTAATTAGGGATTACCTTCACTCCACCCAAATAAGTGAGAGTGACAATGCTGCCACCTTCTCGGAGTAAGGGTTTAGCGGCACCCACTAAACGAGTGAGTGAAAAGGTGCTGATTTCTAGGGCTTGACTAAAACCGGCGCGGGAGGTTTTACTGATATCACCCATCAAGTCTTCCTTACTAGCAAAGGCTAGGCAGTGAATCAAAATATCAATATGACCCCACTGCTGTTGAATTTTGCCGAAAGTAGCATCGATCTGGGCATCATCTTGGACGTTCAGGGGCAAAAAGACACTGGGATTTAGTTCTTCCACCAGCTTGCCTACCTTCTTCTCCATTTTGCCAGTTTCATCGGGTAGATAAGTCACCCCAATATTTGCTCCAGCTTGATGCAGTTGCTTCGCAATGCCCCAGGCGATCGATTTATCATTGGCAATCCCTGTGACTAGGGCATTTTTATTTTTCAGATCTAACATGTCTTTTCCATTTTCAGCGGCACCAGTCTATGATCCCATCATCTGGAAACTTAGGAAAGAGGCTGGAAACTGAGGAAAGAGAGACAATAGTATAGGTTGATACAAAAAGACTTTGCTGAATCCTACTAACGTAGTCTGTAATACCTTCAATACGTGGGTAGTTTTTATGCAGCCAAGCAGTTCTGGACAGACTCTGTAAATCTATTCAAAGTGATCAAAAATTATGGTAGCACTGCAGGACAGACCTTTATCCAGCGTCTTTCAAGGATTGAGTGGCGCGCTGCCACCGGTAATAGAAACATTCGATCGGGGCAAAACCATTTTTTTCCCGGGTGATCCTGCGGAGCGGGTCTATTTCCTCAAAAAAGGCGCAGTTAAGCTCTCGCGAGTCTATGAAGCTGGCGAAGAAATCACTGTTGCTCTCTTACGGGAAAATAGTGTATTTGGCGTTTTGTCTTTAATTACCGGCAACCGCTCCGATCGCTTCTATCATGCGGTGGCCTTTACTCCGGTAGAACTAATTTCAGTGCCGATCGAACAGTTTGAGCGATCTTTGCGCGACAACCCCGATATGTCTTGGTTAATGCTCAAGGGACTCTCTTCTCGCATTCTCCAAACCGAAATGATGGTAGAGACTCTCGCCCACCGGGACATGGGTTCACGGTTAGTAAGCTTTTTGTTAATTCTCTGTCGCGATTTTGGTGTTCCCAATGGGGGCAGTGCCATCACGATCGATCTGCGACTTTCTCACCAGGCAATTGCTGAGGCGATCGGCTCTACGCGAGTGACTGTTACCCGACTTTTGGGCGATCTAAAAGACGGTGAACTGATCTCGATTAACAAGAAAAAGATCACCGTCCATAATCCCATATCTCTCGGTCAGCAGTTCGCCTAGCGGGCTACTCCTGCCAGTACCGGTTGCTTAGCAACTGGTATTGTAGTGAGAGCCTGAGATTTCTTCTCCCAACCATAGGCGCTGCGCACGATCGTCCGTAAATCGGCATAACGCGGTGCCCAACCCAACAGTTGTTGGATTTTGCCAGAGACCGCAATTACCGCTGCTGGGTCGCCAGCTCGCCGATCGGCTTCGATCACTGAGAATTCTTCACCAGAAACCTCTTTGACCATATCGATCACTTCCCGCACACTATAACCTTGGCCATAACCACAGTTAAATACGTCACTTTCACCACCAGCAGCCAAGTAAGCTAAGGCATCTACATGTGCCCGCGCCAGGTCTTCGACGTGGATATAATCACGAATACCAGTACCATCGTGGGTTTCAAAATCGGTACCAAAAATATTTACTGCTGGACGACGACCTAAAGCCGCATCGCAGGTAGCTTTAATTAAATGACTGGCCTTGGGATTGTTTTGACCCAGTTCGCCTTCCATATCGGCACCGGCCACGTTGAAGTAACGCAAAATGACATGTTTCATGCCGCTGGCATTGCTGTAATCTCGAATCATTTGCTCGCTCATGAGCTTCGAGCTACCGTAGGGATTCAGTGGTTGAGGACAAATACTTTCGTTGATGTGAGATTCTGTTGGTTGACCATAAACTGCGGCAGTACTAGAAAACACCAGTTGATTGACCCCGAACCGCTGGCATTGACGCAGCAGGTTGAGAGTATTCATGGTGTTGTTGCTGTAGTAAGCCAAAGGATCTGCTACTGATTCGGGCACCGAAATACTGGCGGCGAAGTGCAGTACAGCGTCAAAATTATGTTCGGCGAAAGTTGCCGCCAACAGATTGGTATCTTCGATACTACCTACTACTAGCTGCCCATAGGTAACAGCTTCAGCGGTACCGGTGGAAAGATTGTCATATACCACCACATCATAACCAGCTTGACCCAACTGTTTGACTGCGTGAGAGCCAATGTATCCGGCACCACCGGTTACTAAAATCTTTTTACTCATAATACTCAGCTCTCCTGCTGTGGATTTATATATTTTCTGTTTAAATCTGCCTACTTCTTGCGATTCATGTGGCAATCGGTATCTGATTTGACAGTCAATAAACTCAGTCTAGAGATCAACTCTTAGGAAAAGAGTGAAGCAGATCACAGCGTTCCTCTATCAGAAACATTTGCGAGATATAGCTTAGGCCATTTAACCTGTTTTGTTTAAATTGCACTAGCGGCCAGACCAAGCTAGGCTAAAGCTGCATCATAGCCCTCTAGATTGATCGCAGTATTCTAGTGGAATCACTAATGTTCAGTTCCTTTCGCCAGCTCATTTGCCATGACCTCTGCTAATTTGCCGCCTCTGATGCAGCGTATGCTACAGCCAGATTTTTATACTCATCCAGTACGTGGTGAGGTCGAGTTATTGCAAACCCATGTTTCTTATGTGTTTTTGACTGGGGATTTTGTCTACAAATTAAAAAAAGCGGTAAATTTTGGCTTTCTAGATTACACCACCGTGGCCAAACGCCAACATTTTTGTGCCGAGGAAATCCGGCTGAATCAGCGGGGAGCCAAAGATTTGTATCTGGAAGTCTTGCCGATCACTGTTCAAGGAAATGATTTTGTTTTGAATGGAGTTGGTGAACCAGTAGAATATGCTTTAAAAATGTTACAGTTCCCCCAAGATCAGCTACTTAGCAACATGTTTGAATCGGGGATGGTCACAGCAGCACAGATGGCGGAGCTAGGCAAAGTGGTAGCAGATTTTCATGCCAAATCACAGACTAGCGCTTATATCAGTAGCTTTGGTGAGATCTCTCAGGTGCGCCAGTCGATCGAAGATAACTATCATCAGACTGCCAAATATATTGGCATTGCTCAAACTCAGCAGCATTACGATGAGACCAAGGCTTTTACTAATGGGTTTTTCGATCGCTTGCCAGTAGCTTTTGAGCGCCGGGTCAGCGGGGGCTTTATTCGCGAATGTCATGGGGACTTACATTTGCGAAATGTCTGTATTTGGCAAGGTCAAATTCAATTATTTGACTGCATTGAGTTTAATGAGCCATTTCGCTATGTAGATACTATGTATGATGTGGCTTTTGCGGTGATGGATCTGACGGCACGCGGTCGTACCGATTTGGCCAATGTGTTTTTAAATTCTTATTTAGAGCAAACCGGCGATTGGGAAGGGTTAGAGGTATTACCGTTGTATCTCAGCCGCCAAGCCTATGTGCGCGCCAAAGTTACATCTTTTTTGTTGGATGATGCCGGGATTCCGGAGGTCGATCGATCTATTGCCCATCAGACTGCTCAGGATTACTACCAACTGGCTTGGCAATACACTCAGATGCCCCAGGGTCGGTTAATTATGATGGCGGGCTTGTCGGGAACTGGGAAAAGTACCCTAGCCAAAAAGATTGCCCAGAAAACCAACGCCATTCATCTGCGCTCTGATGCCATTCGCAAGCATTTGGGTGGGATAAAGCTGCAAGAGAAAGGTGGTAATGATTTGTATACATCAGAGATGACCGCGAAGACGTATGATCGATTGCAAACCCTGGGTATCCAGTTGGCTCAACAAGGTTACACGGTAATTTTAGATGGTAAGTTTGATAAACAGTCGCTCCGCCAGTCGGTGTTAGCAGTTGTTGGTGATTTACCAGCTCAAATTATTCACTGTGATGCGCCGATCGATGTGCTGAAGCAGCGGCTAGAGCAGCGAGTAGGAGATATTGCCGATGCCACTGCCGACTTATTGGCCTCTCAGCAGGCGGGCTGGGAAGACTTTACTGCTACGGAAGCACCCTTGGTCACTACTGTAGACACCACCCAAAATCTCAGCGCTTTTTTGGAGACAATATGATCGAAATTACATCTGCCGCTGCTGCGGAAATTTCCCGACTTAAGTCTTTAGGGGCAGCCGATACCAAATTACATCTCACTCTAGGAACTAGTACCTGCGAGCAGTTTTACTATCAGTTATCTTTGGCTGATACAGTAGTTAGCGCTGACTTAATCACTGATGTGATGGTACAGGTCGGTGATATTGCGGTGTCGATCGATGCTCAATACCACCAATACCTAGAAAACATTCAGATCGATTTTGCTCAAGACCTGATGGGCGGAGGTTTTCGGTTCCAAAACCCCCGAGCGACCAAAGTCTGTGGCTGTGGCAATGCTTTTAGCGTTTAGCTACAATACGATCGTTAAAATGTTATTCAGGAGTAGAAATCACTTCGATCGCCAACATCAGCGCAATCCCCAACATCAACGTAGCCGCCAGTAAATCCAAAGTCTTCGGTGATACTACCTTCGACATCCAACGCCCTAACAATACACCCACCAGACTAGTCGCAATCAGCGCCGTCCCTGCCCCCAATAAAACACTCAGCGGCGACTGGGACTGCGCGGCCATTAACATCGTCGCCAACTGGGTCTTATCACCCATCTCCGCTAAAAAAATGGTGGCAAAAGTGGAAAGCCAAACCCCCCAAGCGCCGCTGTTTTGCTCTTTGCGTTGGGGTTTAATGATTGGGGGTAAAGAATCAGACACAATACTTATCTCATATTTCTCTCATTTTTAAGTATCGCATCAATTTCAGCAGATTGGCCAGCCAGACTTCGGGCTATTTCTCTAGCTCACTTTTCATCCGATCGAGAGTCTGGCGCATTTGATCAAACATTTGCAGCGAAGTCATACCAAACTGGCCAAGCTGGGTATTCATCTGCTGCACTGTCATCTGCGCCATAAAGTCATCAGACAACTCAAAGCGCTTCATAAAAATCTTGTACCGTTCCATCAGCTCTTCCATTTGATCGATATACATTTTTTTACCATCTCGATCGAACTTGCCATAGCTGCTGCCCAACCCTACCAAGTTCTGGTAGTCTGTAAAAAGCTGTTTTGCTTCGTTTTGGACGATTTCTGAGTCAAAAAATCCCATAGCTTTGTTAGGTAAAATAACGTTGATGACAACAACAATCAGAGCGTTATTGCCAATCTCCTTTATTGTAATCTAGCCCCAACCCATTCCACATGCGGTTTCCCTCACTTCTGTCCACATCTCTACCTCAGTTTCAACAGCGGCACGTAGCCGTGGTTTTAGCCTTTGCCAGTGTGGTGCTGCCGGTAGCTGGGCTACATAAATTTTACCTGGGTCAGCATCGCTGGGGCTTGGTATATTTGTTACTTTCTTGGACTCCAATTCCCCATGTGGCAGCAGCGATCGAGGCGGTTTGGTACCTGGTACAGCCGGAGGGAGAACAGTTCAGCACGGTTACTCTGGGTATGGCCTCTAATACCCCAGTACCCCAGTTGACCGATGGCATTCGGCA
>JANNEH010000191.1:0-19411 GCA_031378405.1 Synechococcales cyanobacterium OTE_75_metabat_409 | reverse complement strand
TTTACATTCTGCCGGTGCTGGTCGGTATGATATTTCTGTCGCCTCAACAATGCCCCAAGATCCGTCACCTCAAAAATAAACTTTGATCGTTGCTCCTCTGACAACTAAAGGAAAACTTTATCCCAGCCGTATTCCAGTGTTTTTTCAAGACAAAAATGGACACATCGCTCTAGATCAAATTCACACAGTTGATAAAACCAGGTTAGTCAAAAAGTTGGGTACGATCGAAGTGGCTGAGCAAAAAGCTGTTTTAAGCGCCTTAGCTGAAATGTTTGCTGAAAATTAAAAAATGCTAGATAGCTTGACCTGCCAACCAACCAGTAGTCCAGGCATTCTGAAAATTAAAGCCGCCTGTGACACCATCTACATCAATAATTTCCCCCGCAAAATAGAGCTGCGGACAAACCTTGCTGGCCATAGTTTTAAAATCAATCTCCCCTAACTTGACCCCACCACAAGTCACAAACTCCTCTTTAAAAGGGCTTTTGCCATTAATTTGGAAGATACCACGCTGGAGTTCTTGCAGCAATCGATCGAGCTTTTTATTTGATAAACCCGCCCACAGCCCATCAATCTCGCAATAATTCAGCAGCGATATCCAAAGCCTTTGGGGTAGCAAAACCGGACAATTACTATGAATCGACTTCTGAGGAATTTGAGTTTTTACTGCCAACATCATGTTGCGCAGTTGATCAGCAGTGATCTCTGGCAACCAATTTATTAATAACTGCCCCCGATAGCCCCGATCGTGCAAAAACCGCGCAGCCCAAGCCGAGAGCTTCAGAGTAGCTGGGCCACTCAAACCCCAATGAGTAATTAACACTGGGCCAGTTTGGGTAAGCTTTTTATCTCCCACCAAACTTACCGTGGCCGTTTTCACTGCTACCCCAGCCAGGTCAGCCAAACGCGGATCGGTGATTTTTAAGGTAAACAAAGAAGGAACGATTGGTTCAATAGTATGGCCGAGTTGCTGCGCCCAGCGATAACCGCTGGCATTGCTACCAGTGGCCAAAAGTAATCGATCGACCTCCCAAATATTCCCAGTTTTATTACTCAGCCGAAAACCCCGAGAAGTTTGGTCTAGTTGAGTAATTGTGGTGCCTGTCCAGATTTTGACTCCGGCATCCTCTGCCGATCGCACCAGGCAATCAATAATGGTTTGGGAAGAATCGCTCACCGGAAACATCCGACCATCAGCTTCGGTTTTAAGCTGCACACCGCGCTGGGTGAACCAAGCCACAGTATCTTGGGGCTGAAAACGACTAAAGGCTCCCCGCAAAGCTCGCTGACCACGCGGATAAAACTGCACCAGGGCAGCAGGATCAAAACAGGCATGAGTAACATTGCAACGACCACCGCCAGAAATTTTGACTTTGCCCAAGGGCTGCTGACTGGCTTCAATGAGGGCGATCGATCCGCGAGGATAGCGCTCTGCGGCAGCGATCGCCGCAAAAAAGCCCGCTGCACCACCACCAATGATCGCAATTTCTGTCATTACTTTGATGGAGAGCTAGATGGAGTTGAATTACTGCTACTAGGATTCGGTTGCCCACAATAGGTTTTAAGCTTATCGAATACCTTGGTATACTCTCCATCTAAATCCTGGAGAGTTTTGGCTTTTTCCCGCCAACTAGCATCTAACTGTTGATATCTCTGAGTGATTTTAGGATTAAGTTTAGGATCTTTAATCATTCCATCAGTAATCTCAATTGTACTTTGACCCGCTGCAATTTCAGCCAGCTTTTCGTTTGCTTCTTTAATCTTTTTAAAAATACTCAAATAATCAGATTGAAAGGTCTTGAGTTGCTCATCTTGCAACGACATATCTTGCATTAGCTCCAGTGTCTTGAGACTAGTCTGGGCTGCTTCTAACAGCAATGTTACATACTCTTTAGACACCTGTTTATATTCACTTACATCTTTAGGATTTTTCTTTTTGAGCGCATTCCCTTGTTCAGCATTCTTGTCAAAATAAATATTGATTTGTCCAATAGTTTTACTAAAATTTTGGCAATCAGATACCTTGACGTTATTTGTACAGCCCGAGTTCACTGTTATGAGTAAAGTCAGCAAGCCACCGATCGCCCTGACAAGTCGCGAGTTTATCGGCGGCAAAGATCGATTCATTATTTTTATTCCCCACATTGTAAGCACCACTCTCTCAATATTAACAGCAATATCCCTACTCCCAGCGGAGTAGGGATATGAGTGCAGGGATATGAGTACTTAGTCGCTCCAGAGACTAAAGTTGTTTCACTTCTGAGACTAATTTGTTCACCATTTCTTTAGCGTTACCAAAGAGCATCATGGTTTTGTCTTGGAAAAACAACTCATTTTCTACTCCGGCAAAGCCCGCACTCATGCCCCGCTTGATCACGATCGTGTGCTTGGCTTTGTCCACTTCCAGAATAGGCATCCCGTAAATTGGACTGTTTTTGTCACTGCGAGCTGCTGGATTAACCACATCGTTAGCACCAATCACCAGTGCCACATCAGTTTCCGGGAATTGGGGATTTACATCGTCCATATCGTGAAGCTGCGGATAAGGCACATTGGCCTCGGCCAATAATACATTCATATGTCCCGGCATTCGACCGGCCACTGGGTGGATGGCATATTTTACTTCTACACCCAAGCGGGTGAGTTGGTCGGCCAACTCGCGCACGGCATGTTGGGCTTGAGCTACTGCCATTCCATAACCGGGTACGATTACCACCGATCGGGCATAGCCCAACATCATGGCACATTCTTCTGGGTCAATGCTGCGGGTAACTTGTTCAGAATTACTGCCCGGTTGACCATTCGCCACATTGCTACCACTACTGCCAAAGGCACCAAAGATCACACTAGTTAAAGTGCGGTTCATGCCTTTACACATAATTTGGGTCAAAATAATCCCCGAAGCTCCCACTAGAGCACCGGCCACAATCAGCATGTTGTTCATCAAAACAAAGCCCGCTGCACTAGCGGCAATTCCCGAGAACGAGTTCAGCAGCGAAATCACCACCGGCATATCGGCACCCCCGATCGGAATTACCAGCAAGACTCCTAACAACAGCGAGATCCCAGTCAAGCCCAAAAACAAAGGCATATTACTAGGATCTAGTACTAGCAAGACACTGCCAGCTACAAACCCCCCAAACAGTAAAAAGTTTAGGGCTTGTTGGAAAGCAAAGGTAATGGGAGAGCCAGAAATTAGCTCTTGCAACTTAGCAAAGGCCACCAAACTACCAGTGAGGGTAATCCCCCCAATTAAAATACTCAAAACTGTGGTGATCCGGTTATCCATCGATGGCAGCAAGCCTGCATCCAGCAACCGCCAAAATTCACCCACCGCTATTAAAGTAGAAGCGCCGCCTCCCAAACCATTCAGCAAACCCACCATTTGGGGCATCGAGGTCATGGCTACTCGGTAGGCACCGATCGCGCCAATTAAGCTACCTATGCCAATACCAGCCAAAATCAACGAGTAGTTTAAAACCTGCTGATAAAAGAGAGTGGCCACAATCGCCAACAACATCCCAACAGCGGCGATCGCATTGCCCTTGCGGGCTGTGGCCGGTGAACCCAAATACTTCAAACCCAGGAAAAATAGGATCGTGGCTACCAAATAGCTCACTTCGATCCCACTAGTAATCATTTCGTTCATATATATTTATCCTGAAACTTCAGGGTTTCGACAGAGGGTTAAACGGCCTTTTTCTTAAACATTTGCAGCATTCGATCGGTGACCAAAAAGCCTCCCACCACATTGATAGTGGCTAAGACAATCGCAATCAAGCCCAGAATGCTGGCCGTAGAAATATCTTGGCCACCGGCCACCAAAATTGCTCCAATCAGAGCGATTCCCGAAACCGCATTGGCTCCCGACATCAAAGGAGTATGTAGGGTAGGTGGGACTTTATTGATTACTTCTGCTCCAGCTAAAGTAGCCAGAGTAAAGATAAAAACAGCAGTAATAATGGCTGCGGACATAATTTTTAACCTCTAAGTTACAACTGGCTGTAGGTTTTGGACAAGTTCTTGAATCCGGGCATGGCGAATTTGCCCACCATGGGTCACGCAAGCACTGTTAATAATGTCGTCTGTAAAGTCCAGATCAATTTCACCGTCTGTGGCTAACAGTTGCAGTAAAGCACTGACATTTTTGGCATAAAGCTGACTGGCATGTAGCGGTGCTGTAGACGGTAGATTTAGTGCTCCAATAATGGTGACATTGTGATGTACTACGGTTTTGCCTAGTTCGGTGTAAGCGCAGTTGCCACCAGTTTCCCCCGCCAAGTCCACAATTACCGATCCGGGCTGCATTTGCGAGACCATTTCAGCATTGATCATCATCGGTGCTGGCCGCCCCGGAATCTGGGCGGTGGTGATAATTAAATCTGCACTGTGGACATGCTGGGCAATGGTTTGCTGAGTTAGTTCCTTGGTGCGATCGGAGACTTCTTTGGCATAGCCGTTCGCGGCTACCGTCTCTTCTGATAAAGGGACTTCCACAAATTTGGCACCTAAGCTCTGAATTTCTTCTTTGACTTGGGGGCGAATATCAAAGGCTTCGACCATGGCTCCTAACCGGCGGGCAGTGGCGATCGCCTGCAACCCGGCCACTCCAGCCCCAATCACAAATACTTTGGCCGGGGGGATTGTACCGGCAGCGGTAGTCAACATCGGTAAATATTTAGGCAGGGCGGCTGCGCCCATCAATACGGCTTTGTAGCCAGCAATGGAAGCCTGGGAAGAAAGTGCGTCCATCACCTGGGCACGAGTAGTGCGCGGAATCATTTCCATGGCAAAAGCGGTCACGCCTTTGGCCGCCAGTTTTTGAATTAATTCGGGATGGTTTAAAGGATTCAGAAAGCCAATTAGAATCTGGCCGCTGCGCAGTCGATCGACTTCGTGCAGTTGCATGGTGCCTACTTTCAGCACCACATCTACGGTGTGCCATAAATGATTAGAGTCCAGAACCACATGGGCACCAGCGGCGGCATAGCTTTCGTCACTGTGATAAGTTCGATCGCCAGCCCCCGCTTCCAGCCATATCTCCATTTGCTGCTTCACCAGGCGACTGACAGCATCAGGAACCAGAGCCACCCGCCGTTCTTCGGCTGCCGACTCTTTTACTACCGCTATTTTCATTTTTTCTCCTGTGGGCATATGTAATCAGTGCCCTGCGTTGAATACAGTAGCGCCTGATACAGAATGTTTTAGAAAAAAGTTGGAATTCTTAAAAGTTGCTGGCCAAAAAATCGAGGTGAGACAGCGAAGTATCGCACACTGTCTACACCTTAGCCAATAGCTTGAGGCCAATCGGACTAGGCCACTGGCGATCGAATGAAAAGCTAACTAAATTAATGGAGGCAGAACCTTCACTGCTGCTATGCTAATTGCAAAAGTTAAGATTACTCCATATTCTTTATTTTCTCTTTGGGATTAATTTAGATTTTGTAACAAAAAGACTTATTTTGGAGCGAATTGATCCATGCTGGTCAAACTACGTCGTTTAGATACACATTTTTTAGAGAGGGGGGTGGCCGGAGCATTTTTGTTGCCAGCACTGCTGTTTTTGACTATTTTTTTGCTGTTTCCGTTGCTGTACACTGTTTATTTGAGTTTTACCAGTGGCAGTTTTACCGTCCGGGGAATGCGCTGGGTGGGTTTCAATAATTATCTTCGCCTGTTTTTAGCTCCAGATTTTTGGCAGGTGCTGGGTAATACCTGCTATTTCTCTAGCTGTACAGTGCTGTTTGGCACTCTGACTCCTTTGCTATTGGCCGTAGGAATTGAGAGTTTATCAATAGGTCGTGGTTTATTTCGTACCCTTTATTTTTTACCAGCAATTATTTCCTTGGTAGCAGCGGGCTTGGGCTTTCGCTGGCTGTTCCAAACCGATGGCGCAATCAATGCATTTTTTCATGGCTGGGGATTGCCACCGATCGAATGGCTCAGTACCACTACTTGGGCAATGCCAGTATTAATTTTGCTCAGTAGCTGGCAGCAAATTGGTTTTAACCTGGTGTCTTTTTTGGCTGGTTTACAAACTATTCCCGCTAACCGCTACGAGGCGGCTGCCTTAGATGGGGCAAATTCTTGGCAGCAGTTTTACTACATAACCCTACCTGGCTTGCGCCCGACCCTAGTATTGGCCTTCGTTACCACCGCTATTTTTAGTCTGCGCAGCTTCGAGCAGGTATATGCTGTAACCGGTGGTGGCCCGCTCAATTCGACGAACTTGCTGGCTTACTATGTGTACGATCGAGCATTTGCCCGTCTAGATTTTGGCTATGGGGCGGCTGCTACCACCTTATTGCTGTTATTCACCACTGTGTTTGCCTATTTACAGTTGCGGCTCTGGCAAGTTGAAAAATAATGATAACGTTCAGCATTTTTGACATCAGGAGCTACTGATATCAAATTTTTTTATGTAGCCACCTTGTCGCTTCAAGATTTCAAGATGTAGCCGTATAATAATGAGGCAAAATGTTTGTAATTAACAAATCTGTTTGACATATTCTATTTCAGAACCCGGATTTTTATGAAGCGAAAGTTAGTCGATCGACTATTGAGCACCTATGAGTCTCTATCTCGAAATCATAAACGCTGGTTACTCAGTATTGCTGATGGCATGGTATTCTTGCTGGCCATATTTTTAGCCTTTAATATCAGATTTCGTTTTACCTCTGCTGGGTTGCAATTGTTTTTGACCTATTTGCCAAACATTTGGGGATTTGTCGTTCTAAAGCTATTTGTTTTTAAATTACTGGGTATTTATCGGCCAATTCTCCGCTACACTGGTCTGGAGTTTTTATCAGCAATTGCCAAAGCCACAGCACTCAGTTCCGGGATTTGGATACTTTGTTCTTTCCAATTGGGGGTCTGGCCGGTTTCCAAGACAGCGCTTTTGATTGATGCACTATTGACTTTGGTTTTGGTGGTAGCTGCCAGGTTATTAATTCGCTATTCAATTACCTCGATTCATCGCCATCGCCCTGATGGTCTGCCCCTAGAATATGTGTTGGTTTATGGAGCTGGTAGTGCTGGCGTACAGTTAGTCGAAACTCTCAAGCATGAACCTGGGTACCGGGTAGTCGCCTTTGTGGATGATAATCCGGAGCTGCATAAGCAAGTATTGAGAGGTTATCGGATTTACTCTCCTCAGCAGGTAGGGGCATTGATCAACGATGAAGATATCACCACTTTGGTGATGGCCATGCCTTCGCTGTCTAAGGCTAACCGCAAAAAACTGATCGATCGGCTACAAAACTTACCAATCACTATTAAAACAGTGCCTTCCCTCACCGAAATGCTGACCAACAAAGCTTCTTTGAGTACTTTGCGGCGAGTGGAAGTGGCTGATTTGTTGGGTCGCGAAGAAATTTTGCCCGAACCAGAACTCCTGAGTGTGAATATTACGGGTAAAAGTGTGTTGGTCTCGGGAGCTGGTGGCTCGATCGGCTCAGAACTCTGTCGGCAGATTGCCAAACTCGATCCCACCTGCTTAATTTTGTATGAGTTGAGTGAATTTGCCCTCTACAGCATTGACATGGAGTTAGGGAAAAACTATCCCCAGGTAACCCGTTATCCTTACTTGGGTAATGTGACTGACCAAGCATATCTGAGTGATGTGCTGGCCAGACATCAGGTAGAAACCATTTATCATGCAGCAGCCTATAAGCATGTGCCATTGGTCGAAGCTAATCCGTCCCAGGGTGTCCGCAACAATGTAATGGGGACTTTGGTTGCTGCTCAATGTGCGATCGCTGCCCAGGTCGCTAATTTTGTGCTGATTTCTACCGATAAAGCGGTGCGCCCCACCAATGTAATGGGGGCTAGCAAACGCTGTGCCGAACTGGCGATCCAGGCATTAGCCGATCTGCCCAACTGCCCCACCCGTTTTGGGATTGTGCGGTTCGGGAATGTCTTAGACAGTAGCGGTTCGGTGGTGCCCCACTTCCGTCAACAAATTGCCACGGGTCAAGCAATTACGGTGACCCATCCAGAAGTAACCCGCTACTTTATGTCGATTCCTGAGGCAGTGCGGTTAGTAATCCAAGCGGGGGCGATGGCTACCGGCGGCGATGTATTTCTGTTAGAAATGGGCGAACCAGTTCGGATCTACGATTTAGCGGAGCAAATGATTCGCCTCAGCGGTCTGGTACCGGGCAAAGATATCAAGATTGAAATTACCGGGTTGCGACCAGGTGAAAAACTCTACGAAGAACTACTGATTGATGGTGAAAATATCTGCCCCACTCGCCATCCCAAAATTTACTCTGCCCATGAAGAAAAATTTGATTGGTCAGAGTTGGAGCCAATGCTCCAAGTCTTGTTTCAGGCTGTTCGATCGAGTGATACGACTGGAATCGTGTGCCAGTTACAAAAGTTGGTCACCGGATATACTCCCGATCCTAGGCTACTGGCAAGGCTGGAACCATCATCCTCGCCGATTACTCTGCTTTCTTTGGAACCCAGCAAAGCAATTTGACCAAACAGCACAGAAGTAGTGCGGAATGCGGGAAGCTCAGGTTTTAAGCTTAAGACCAGAGACGTTTGTGGAAAAAGAAATAGTAGGCGATCGAAATAGAAATCAGTAGCAATGCAATATCAGCAAATCCCGCCGGACTGGGCTTAGCCATCCACAAAGCTGGTGCCCCTAAGGCTGAATCAGTGGTGGTAAAAAAAACATGGCTAATATTATTGGCCGCATGAACTCCTAGCGCTAGTTCCAAGCGATTATCTTGGAGCGTAATAAAAGCCAAGAATACCCCGATCGCAAAATATTGCAAAGACACCCACACAAAACCATTAGCAATTTCTGGGTTGCCTAAATGGGGCAGTAAAAACAGCAGACCATTGCTCATAATTAAAATCAACGGCTGGCGGGTCAGTAAACCCATGCCCTGCAACAGGTAACCCCGAAAAAAAATCTCCTCGCAACTAGTTTGAATAGAAGTAAAGATCAGGGCTGCTGCCAGTAAAAATGGCCATTCACCAATATCAAAATGAAACTGATATTCACTAGGGCTAGACCAAAGGGTAAATACCGAAGGAATAATTGTGATGATCAACCAGACCATAAATCCATAGCTCAGCCTGCGCCAATCAATCTTGCCTGTGGCACTTATCAACCCCCAAGCCGATCGACCGTGAATACCACGCACAGCTAGTACTGTACCCCAGAACCAAAAGATAAATGGAATATTGGAGGCAATAAAATTACTTACTGTCTTAGCTTCACTGGCTTTTTTGAAGCTCTCGATATCTCCAGCTAAAAAGAATAGCAGAATGCCATAGGCCAATCCACCGACAATAATAAATGAGAACAAGCTCAAAAATATACCACAGACATATCGCCACCACTGATTTTTACCCTGTTGGGCAATGCTGAGATAATCTAGAGACATAATTTCGAATTACCCCACGCTCACCCGAAATGGACGAAGACGTGGGGTTTCCACTGTTGTTTAAGCTGCTGCTAAAATCTTAGCTCTGGCCTTTTTGACTGCCTGAGCAGCTTCTAATTGTGCTTGTTTGGTGTCAGCCTTACTCGCTAACTTTTCAGCTTCAGCTAACTCAGCCTTAGCCACAGTCGCATCAATATTGCTACCCAATTCAGCACCATTGACCAAAACAGTCACTTCGTTTTCTTCAACTTCAGCAAAACCACCCATCAGAGCAATCTTGATCCATTTATCTTTGCCAGATTTGACTTGCATTACCGCGATATCTAAAGCAGTAACTAAGGGGGCGTGACCAGTCAAAATTCCCACTTGGCCAGTGGTACTGGGTAAAATCACTTCGTCCGCAGTGGCATCCCAGACAGTTTTGTCGGGAGCGATGACTCTTACAGTTAAAGACATAATTAGTTGAATTTTAAAAATTTCATAGGGGTGGGCAGAAATCTATGTCCCTGCCCTGCAAATCACTAAGTCAAATTAACCTTGGAGTTTCTTCGCTTTTTCGATCGCTTCGTTGATATCGCCGACTAAGTAGAAAGCTTGCTCAGGCAGCTCATCTAGTTCACCATTTAAGATCATCTTGAAGCCTTTGATCGTATCTTCGAGCTTCACATACTTACCAGGAGAACCAGTAAATACTTCTGCTACAAAGAAGGGTTGAGACAAGAAGCGCTCAATCTTGCGGGCGCGAGATACAGCTTGTCTGTCATCTTCCGACAATTCATCCAAGCCCAAAATTGCGATGATATCTTGCAACTCTTTGTAACGTTGCAGAATTGCTTGCACAGCCCGCGCAGTCTTGTAGTGGTCGTCACCAACTACCGCTGGTTGCAGCATGGTAGAAGTAGAATCCAAAGGATCTACTGCTGGATAAATACCCTTTGCTGCCAAGTTCCGGGAAAGTACGGTAGTACCGTCCAAGTGAGCAAAGGTAGTAGCAGGAGCTGGGTCAGTCAAGTCATCCGCTGGTACGTATACAGCTTGGATTGAAGTGATCGAACCTTGGTTAGTAGAAGTAATCCGCTCTTGCAAATCACCCATATCGGTACCTAAAGTAGGCTGATAACCTACCGCAGAAGGCATCCGTCCCAACAGTGCCGATACTTCAGAACCAGCTTGAACAAAGCGGAAAATGTTGTCGATAAACAACAATACGTCTTGCTTAGAAACATCCCGGAAATACTCAGCCATGGTCAGAGCCGACAAGCCAACCCGCATTCTGGCTCCAGGTGGCTCGTTCATTTGACCGTAAACCAAGGCAATTTTGGAATCGTTCAGGTTATCTTTTTTAATTACGCCCGATTCCATCATTTCATTGTAAAGGTCATTACCTTCACGGGTGCGTTCGCCTACACCACCAAATACAGATACACCACCATGGTTGATCGCAATGTTGTTGATCAATTCCATCATGATTACGGTTTTGCCTACACCGGCTCCACCAAACAGACCAATTTTACCACCGCGACGGTAAGGAGCCAATAGATCCAATACTTTAATACCAGTCTCAAATACCGAAGGCTTAGTCTCTAGCTCAGTAAGCTTCGGAGCATCCCGGTGAATGGGCATGGTTTCATCGGTACCAACCGGGCCACGGTTGTCTACGGTTTCACCCAATACATTAAAAATTCGTCCCAAAGTAGCAGGCCCAACCGGCACCATAATCGGTGCGCCAGTATCGTTAACTGCCATGCCGCGCACCAAACCATCGGTGGTGCTCATCGCTACGGCGCGTACTTGGTTGCCACCCAAAAGCTGTTGTTCTTCGCAGGTCACGGATACATCCGCACCAGCTTCGTTTTTGCCTTCAACCTTGAGGGCATTGTAAATCTGGGGCATGGAGCCACCAGTAAATTCTACGTCGATGACAGGACCGATAATTTGGGTAATCCGTCCCACTTTGGTTGTTGCTGCGGTGGTAGCCATGTGCGATTTATTTAAGGTGTATTACGAATATAGAGAAAAGTCTTAACATTTTGAAATGCCTTAACCGATAGTAAACGGGAAGGTGCCACAATGCAAACCCACCACCTCAGATCAATCCTCTGGATTTGGGCAACCTGAATTGATCTTGAGCTATTTGACTCCAAACTGTTGGAGAGTAGCAGCAATTTTATCAGCGATTTCTGTTTTACCCTGCGAAAGTCGGCCAACGCCCCCGGCAGGTTGTTGAGCTTATTAACTTTGAGGTTGCCACGATTAACGTTTTTACCTAGGTGCCCGTAAACAGGAAGGTGCCACCATGCAAACCCGACCCCCACATTAATCCTTTGGA
Organism: Synechococcales cyanobacterium OTE_75_metabat_409; assembly: GCA_031378405.1. GTDB lineage: Bacteria > Cyanobacteriota > Cyanobacteriia > Cyanobacteriales > Chamaesiphonaceae > JAAFHZ01. The sequence continues at coordinate 7,681 of JANNEH010000191.1, read as the reverse complement.
TTTAGGCAAAACGCCCTAAAAGAAATCCCCCGCAGACACCGATCGACATTGCACTACCATTTAGACCGATCAAGGTTCTGACGATGGGGCATGGGTAGAATAGATATAAAATAATCCCAGTTTCTAGCCCCTCAATCTAGCCACCATCATGACAATTAAAACCTACCAACTATCATTAGAATTTGAGCAAATCCTGAACCTAGTGCGACAACTCTCCTCTGGAGAACAGGAGAAAATTTGTCAAGAGATAGAAAAATCAGTTCGTGAGCAAAAATTAAACTCATTTTTAGAAGACTTTCACATCGATGAAATCAGCCAAGACGAAATCAGCCAAGAAGTTGAAGCCGTTCGAAGTGATATCTATAGACAACAGCAAAGCCATGTATAGAGTCATTATCGATACCAACATTTGGATTAGCTTTCTGATTGGTAAACAATTTACCAGTATGAAAGAATTACTTATAACGGCAATCATTCAGCCAATTTTCTCAGTTCAGCTCCTAGATGAGTTGCTAATAACCACCCAGAAACCGAAACTCCAAAAATACTTTCAAAAAGATAAAGTCGATAATCTGATGATTTTTCTGAAAGAAATTGGAGAAATAATTGAGAGTCAATCAATCGTGTCTGACTGTAGAGATCCCAAAGATAATTATTTACTTGCTCTAGCCAAAGACAGCAATGCTGATTTTTTAATTACAGGTGATCAAGACTTATTGGTTTTAGAGGTATTTAATCAGACTGGTATTGTAACATATCAAGATTTTTTGAAAATAATTAATATTCAAAGCTAGATTTTGCATAAAACTGCCCCAACCATTGTAATGAGTCATTACGATGAGCCAGTACAATGAGATGGTGGTTTTAATTTCTTTCCTCGTGCGTTTTGACATCATTACTCTATTTCCCGATTTTTTCACTTCGCCCCTCTCCTGTGGGCTGTTGGGAAAGGCGATCGCCAAGGAATTAACCGCTGTTCATCTCTGTAACCCCCGCGATTTTACCTTCGATCGACATCACAAAGTAGATGATGAGTCTTACGGTGGCGGCGTGGGGATGGTGATCAAGCCCGAACCGATTTTTGCGGCCTTAGAATCGGTGCCAGTTTTACCCAAGCGCCAAGTGTTGATGATGAGTCCCCAAGGGGAAACCATGAGTCAGCCCTTGTTTTGGGAGCTAGTAGAAAACTACGATCAATTAGTGGTGATCTGTGGCCATTATGAAGGCGTAGATGAGCGGGTGATGAGCGTGGTCGATCGAGAGGTTTCTTTGGGCGACTTTGTTTTAACTTGTGGCGAAATTCCGGCTCTGACTTTGATCAATGGAGTAACTCGCCTGATTCCCGGCACCGTGGGCAAGTTGGACTCTTTAAAACAAGATAGCTTTGAAAGCGGTTTGTTAGATTATCCACACTATACCCGCCCTCCTTCATTTCGAGATCTGGCAGTGCCGCCAGTATTGCTCTCGGGCAACCACCAAAAAATCGCCCAGTGGCGCTATGAACAGCAACTCCACCGGACGAGAACTAAAAGACCAGACTTATACCAAGCTTGGTTAGAATTGCAGGCCAATACCGGCAACTGCGACGAAATCTGAGTTGAAAGTATTCCCAATTTGCAGCAACACGGAAGCGCCATCGCCTAAATAGACATCGGCACCGAAAACCACTAATGGACTCAGTTTGTTGTTACCACCACTAGAAGAATAATCGAGACCACCACCAGCATGAAAAACTACCAAGGGGTTTTTCTCAAACTGTTCGTTGTCATTAAAACCAAAATCGTAGGTGAGTGGCACGGCAATCCGAGTGGTGTTGCCTAAGAACAAGCTGGGACGGACGGAGAGATTTCTGCCAATTCCGAAGCGCGAAGCCGCCCCAATTAAGGTGTCTTTACCAAAAGATATGGCCGGAGCAATATAGTTTTGGTTGTAGTAGGAAGCACCAGGACCGGTGTTGTCAGGGTAATTTCCTGGCTCAGTAGATGGTGGGCCACTAGGTAAAGGATTTTGCTGCTGTTGAGGAGGAATTACTTGACTAGGGGGAGTCAGCGGTGGTGGTGATTGATCTCTAGAATCTTGCTTAGTTTCGGGAGCCACTGGCTGCGATTCTGGAATTATCTGTTCAGGTTGCTGCTGTTCCCTAGCATCAGGTTTAACCTCTGGCACCAAAGGCTTCGCTTCGGGGAGGATCTGCTTTTGTTGTTCCTTCGATCCTGGTTTGACATCTGGAGTCAAGGGCTTAGATTCTGGCATTAGCTGCTCTGGTTTCTGCAGCGGTTGATCCGGAGTTAACGGCTCAGTTTTTTGTTGTTCTTGAGATTTGGGCTGAACATCTGGAGTCAATGGCTGAATATTGGGAGTAGTTTGCTCCGATTTTGTTTGTTCTTTAGGAGAGACTAAAGGCGACGGCATAATCCGGGCTTTGGGATATTGCGTCGGTTCTGCTGAGGTAGAATCTTGCGGATCTACCGCTAGATTTTTTTCTTTGGTTTCGGCTCTCTGCAATACAGTACTGGGAGCAGGAAAGATTTGAGTAATCTGCAGATTGGGCTGAGCCTTTTTCTTGAGACTAGGAGTCGCTGCCAGATTGGGGCTACCGATCGCCAACTTGGCTAGATCGGAATTTTGCATTATCTGTACTTCTGAGGGAGGTGCATTTACAGGAGCAATGATCATAAGTCGGGTTGGAGATTTTACAGGTGGTGGTAATAGCCGCTGGACTTTTTACCGATCCCTATTGATTAGGATACTGCCGATCGCGAAAAGATGACCATGGCAAAAAAGCTGAACCTGAGTAAAAAGCTGCCCCAGAATATCTGGAACAGCTTTTTACTATTGGTTAATGGCCATCTTAGAGAGCAGGAACAAACCGCTCTTTATCAGGGACAACAGTATATTCAGCTACAATTTGCCGCAGTTCATCACCGTCGATCGTTTCTTTTTCGATCAAGATATCTACTAGCCGATCGACCACAGTGCGGTTTTCTTTCATGATCCGCAGGGCTTCTAAGTGACACTCAGCAACAATCACACGCACTTGTTGATCAATTTGAGCGGCGATTTCATCAGAATACTCTGATCTGCTGCTCCAGCCACCGCCCAGGAATACTTCCCCGGATTGGCTTTCCAAAGACAAAGGGCCAAGCTTGGACATGCCGAAGCGAGTAACCATTTGGCGCGCCATGGAAGTGACTTGTTGTAAGTCACCACCGGCACCGGTAGTAACTTCCGAATCACCAAATACCACTTCTTCGGCAGCCCGACCACCCAAAGCACCAGCAATTCTGGCTCGCAATTGAGAGCGAGATACCAACATTTGATCTTCATCCGGAGTAAACCAGGTGAGACCCAAGGCTTGACCACGGGGAATCAGGGTCACTTTTTGTACTGGGTCATGATCTTTGAGCAAAGTACCTACAATGGCGTGGCCAATTTCATGGTAAGCAATCAGGCGCTTGCTCTTGCCATCGACTAATGGTGTACCTTCCATACCAGCGACTACCCGATCGACAGCATCATCAATTTCTAGCATGGTCATGGCATCTTTGCGGCGACGGGCAGTTAAGATAGCCGCTTCGTTCAGCAAGTTGGCGAGATCAGCACCACTAAAGCCGGGAGTCCGACGGGCAATTACTTCCAAAGAGATATCTTCACCCAGCTTTTTGTTGCGGGAGTGAACCTTCAGAACTTCTAAACGACCAGCAATATCGGGGGTATCGACTTGTACTTGGCGATCGAAGCGACCGGGACGTAACAAGGCCGAATCCAATACATCCGGGCGGTTGGTGGCTGCAATGACAATAATGCCGGTGTTGCCTTCAAAACCGTCCATTTCGGTAAGCATTTGGTTCAGAGTCTGCTCCCGCTCGTCGTTACCACCCCCGATACCAGATCCACGTTGGCGACCAACTGCGTCGATTTCATCAATAAAAATCAAGCAAGGTGCATTTTCCTTGGCTTTTTTGAACAAGTCACGAACCCGAGAGGCACCAACACCCACAAACATTTCCACAAATTCTGAACCAGAAATACTGAAGAAAGGTACGCCCGCTTCACCAGCGATCGCCTTAGCCAGCATGGTTTTACCGGTTCCGGGCGGGCCAATTAGCAAGACTCCTTTGGGAATTTTGGCTCCCACCGCAGTAAATTTCTCAGGCTGCTTCAAGAAAGTAACCACTTCTTGCAGTTCTTCTTTAGCTTCATCAATACCAGCTACATCATCAAACATTACACCGGTTTTGGCATCCATTTGGAACTTAGCCTTAGACTTACCAAAGCTCATGGCTTGGCCTGGGCCACCGGGCATGTTGTTGGAACGACGAAATAGTAAGAACAGGCCGCTCACCAGCAAAACTGGGAACAACAAGTTACCCAAGAAGCCCCAAACAGCGCCATCATTGCGAGCAGGGTGGCTATCGAACTGGATATCAGAGTTGCGCAGGCGGGTTACCAAGTCTGGGGCACTGCTGGGTAAGTCTACCCGCAAGCGCTGAATGCGATCTTCTAAATCTGGATCAGTAGCCTGGACGATCGCAGTTTTGCCGCCGTCATAAAGGTCTACGCTCACTACGCGGTTAGTATCTAAATATTCCAGAAAACGACCATAGGTCATTCTGGCACTGGCCGTATTTTTACCCATTTCACCAGTCAAGCTGGGCGCGGCACCCTGCCAAAGAAAGAACCCGATGATCAGGAGTGGAATCGACCACAGCAGGGCTATGCGCCAAGAAAATTTCATGTGTTGTCTGCCTTATTTGAATAAAGGATTATATAAAATACCACAGAGTAATGTGCTAAAAGTCTTACTGGGTGGGGATGTGAGATAGAATCTTGGATGTAAAGAAAATTTGCTTACAACCAAAAACTAGAGCAAAAAGTGGGATCGTTACATTTCTTCTTAATCAAATGTAACGTAATTCTCATATTGGTTGCAAGGTAGATTTTGATTCCCGGTGGTGTTGAGTTAATACGGTCGCCAGATATCGAGATAAATAAAAGAACCCCGATCGCAGCGATCGAAGCTCTAAATTGGAAATTGAATTGTAAGGTGGGCTGAAGCTAGTAAGAATTGTAGGGTGGGCATTGCCCACAAAGAATCCAGATAGAAGCTAGTAAGTTTCTACATGCCAACGACCAGCACGTTTAAGCTGACTGCGGTACTCTGACCAAGTCACACCAGACTTTTCAGCAGCAACAGTAAGGGCGGTATCAATACCTCCTTCCATGCCTTTCAGACCGCAGATGTATACATGGGTTTTTTCACTTTGGATCATTTCCCATAGCTTGTCGGCATGTTCAGCCACCCGATCTTGGATGTACATCTTGCCGCCTTCAGCGTTCTTCTGTTCACGACTAATGGCGTAGTCTACCTGGAAGTTGTCAGGATACTTGGACTGAATTTCTTCTAGCTCCTGTTTGTACAAGATGTTAGGAGTAGTGGCCACCCCAAAGATCAACCAAGCCTTACCGCTAAAGCGGTAGTCCGGGTTAGCTGCTCTTTCGTTATCTTTAAACATCCGCCACAGGTAAGCGCGGAAAGGTGCAATCCCAGTGCCAGTAGCAAACATGATCACATTGGTATCATTTTCTTCGGGTAACAGCATTTCCTTACCAGTAGGGCCGGAAATTTGGACTTCATCGCCCGGATTTAGATGACAGAGGAAAGTGGAACAGGTGCCATAAATCATTTCACCCTGGTCATTTTTGTACTCCAACTGACGAACACAAAGAGAAACACTCTTATCGTCTACATCATCACCATGGCGAGTAGAGGCGATCGAATATAAACGCAGCTTGTTGGGCTTGCCCTTAGCATCTTGACCGGGCGGAATAATACCAATACTTTGGCCTTCCACATAGGTCAGGTCGCTACCACCAATATCAAATTTGATATGTTGCACCATCCCGATCGCGCCTTCACTTAACAGGGTGTCGTTGGAAACACATTTACCAGTGAGAGGAGCATTGGGGCGGTAGATATTGACCGGTACATCGGCGTGCTTTTTAGCAGCCGGAGCCGCCGCTGGGGGAGCAGAGTTTTCGCTGGCCATCACCGCAGGAGTTATGGGCGCAGAGTTATCTGCCGAGCGAATATTCAAAATCCGGCCACCCATGCGGGCAATACGTTGCATTTCTTGGCTCATGCGAGCGTAGGGAACGGTGAGAAACGTGCTGCCACTACGACGCGGGTTGCTGCCGGTTACTTCGTAGATGTATAAGCGGCTAGCAGATAAGGAGTTGGCTGCTCCGATGCTTGAGTTGTACATAGATTTTTCTAATATCTCCTATTCTGAATATAAATATCTCAATTGGGCACGGGAATCTCCCGGTCAGCTTACCGGATTCTAGCTCGATCGCACAAGAGGCGCATCTGAAAATCATCCTCAACATGTTCCAGCAAAATACCGGTTTGTGCCTTACTGATATTGTTACCGACACTACCTTCTGGTAAAATCCTATCCTAAGCCAAACTTAGAATCGTTAGTAGTAAGTACCTATCGCTTTTCCAGTTTATAAAGTAGCCAATATAGATTTTATTTTAGAGGAATATTATGACCAATCAGGTAGATAGAGTGGTGATTATCGGCGTTGCCGGAGATTCTGGTTGCGGTAAATCGACATTTCTGCGTCGGATTACAGACTTATTCGGCGAGTCTTTTGTCACGGTTATCTGCCTGGACGACTATCACAGCCTCGATCGATACCAGCGCAAAGAAACTGGCATTACGGCTTTAGACCCTCGCGCTAACAACTTCGACTTAATGGCCGAGCAAATTAAAGCCCTCAAAGAAGGCAAAGCGATCAACAAGCCGATTTATAACCATGAGACTGGTCTAATCGATCCAGCCGAAGTAATTGAACCCAACCATGTGATTGTGGTGGAAGGTCTGCACCCACTGTACGACGAAAGAGTGCGCGCTTTGCTAGACTTCAGCGTTTATCTAGATATCAGTGACGAAGTTAAAGCTGACTGGAAGATTCAGCGGGATATGGCCGAGCGTGGTCACAGCTACGATGAAGTCATTGCAGCTATGCAAGCCCGTCGCCCCGACTTTAATGCTTACATTGAACCCCAGCGTGGTCATGCCGATGTGGTAATTCAGGTGTTGCCCACCCAATTGGTGCCTGCTGGCCAAAAAAGCGATCTGTTACGGGTGCGCTTGGTACAGCGCGAAGGCGTAGCTGGCTTACCTGAGCCTTCTTATTTGTTTGATGAAGGTTCTACCATCGATTGGCGGCCTTGTGGTCGCAAGCTGACTTGCAGCTACCCTGGAATCAAGATGTTCTATGGCCCTGATGATTACTATGGACATGAAGTATCAGTACTGGAAATTGATGGTCAACTCGAAAACCTGGAAGAAGTTAAATACATCGAAACCCACCTCAGCAAGATTTCTACTCGCTTTGAAGGTGAAATGACCAAGCTTTTACTGCAACACAAAGAATATCCTGGTTCCAACAATGGTACTGGTCTGTTCCAAGTACTAGTAGGTTTGAAGATGCGTGAGGCTTATGAAAGACTAACTGGTGTAGTGGCTGAAACTGCTGGTGCTGGCGTTTAGTCCAAATGTTTTTGCTGAGTCGTGCGGATATAATATCGGCACGGCTTTTTGCTAGTAATTTTTGGCGAGACTAAATTTATGGTACAGCTATCGATCGTGCTCTTTTTTGGCCTGTTTGC
>JANNEH010000072.1:0-29625 GCA_031378405.1 Synechococcales cyanobacterium OTE_75_metabat_409 | reverse complement strand
TGGGCAGGTGTTGGATTTGTTGCGGCGGGCGGTGATGGCGGAGTTTGTGTTGGCGGCTTTGCCGGAGATTGAGGCGGGGAAGGAGATTGATTTGGCGCGGGTGTATTTGTATGCGGTGCGGCGGCAGATGGAGGAAAATATCACTACGGGGCGGACTTTTACTTCGTTGGCTGATAAGTTGTATTTTTTGTGTGAGTTGTCGTGGGAGATGTTATCGACCGATCGGATGAGTTTGAATTATCGGGAGTTTCCAGATTTTTTGAGGAAGTTTTTTGGGAAGGAGTTGGAGGCGCAGAAGGATTTGGATCATTGGCACTATGACATGATGGGGCAGACAATGTTGGTGCGGAATGACGATGGTGATTATAGTCCAGCTCATCGATCTCTTTTGGAGTTTTTTGTAGCTTATAAGTTTGTAGCAGAATTAGGAATGTTATCTCTTGATTTTTTGGTGATGGCTCAGGAACAATGTAGTGTTGACCAAGATTTAGCGCCACAGACTTATACTTGGAGTGGATATGTGCGAGAACATGTGACGACAAAACACAAAAATATCAAAATTCCATGCTTATCCAAGTTTATTCCAGAATCTACTGATTATCTTGATCTTACAATTGGCTCTTTGCCACTTACTCAGACTGTGAGAGACCTAATGATATCTATGATAGATACGACCGATCTTCAACCTTTATTAAATCTAATTGCTCAGACGGATAAAGTTGAACAGAAAACAGGCTGGTTACATAACAATTTAACTGCGTTGAAGATTCATCTCAACGTATAACACCTTGTAAGTAAAAACTACAGCCTCCGCAACACTAAAATTGTTAACGGCAATGATTTTTTTTCCCGGCTGAATTATATCGAGATAACCCTCAATTTACAGATGTTGATGGCTGTGGTAATCTCTGATACCATGGCAGTCATAACGTTCTCTCTGCAACCTTTTCAAGTATTTATCTCGACTTTTGTCCGTCAGGTTGGGAAATCAATCAAACTATAGTCCTAAACTTGGCCTCACAATATTTCGTATTTCAACGCATAATTGATAAAACTCTTCTGCCATAACTTGATCTGCTGATCGTCCCGGATAACGAATTTCTACCGCAGCTAAAGTTAATAATCGCAAACGCGATCGATATTGATTCCATTGAGGCTGCGTCGGAAGGGATAAATCGAGCAATACGACCAAATCATGTGTTTTCGGAAACCCTGTGCTTGTTTTTTGTAAATATCCCTTCAAATATTTCTCTACGCATTGCTGTGCATGAAAACAGACTCCATCATAGCTGGGGTCTTGCGTAACCTGAATTTCTCGTGTAGCCGTCCGAAAATCGCTTTCTGCTTTATCAATCCACTCTTGAGTCAACTGATTCATACAAAATCCTCCCTCTTGTTAGCACTTCCTGTAAAAAAAAATCACCTAAAACCAGTCTTTCCTCCAATTGCTCTGCTGTCCGAACCAAAAGATCAACTGAAAATTCTGGACTAATCTTATCTAAAATTTCTGCGGCCTTCCGAAAAGGCTGGCCATCAAAGGGCATGATTACGAGTAGATCTACATCTGAGTCCTCGGTGGGAGTCCCATAAGCGTGAGATCCAAACAGTATAATTCGATCAGGTGAGAACTGTACTGCAATTTTCTGGCTAAGTTCCTGAATTTGATCGTTCAACATCGTTTTACTCTACTGTCTTAATTTATTATCTGCTATTTTTCAGAAGAAGCACTATTATACACGTACACTAAGTAAGTACATCATGAGCAAAAAGTCTTCGATACCGCAGAAATGAAAGCGATCGTTATCTTATGGTTAGGATATCCGCGCAAGGCCGGTGACAAAAAAGACTGTTATGAAGTATTTACCAAAATGGTCAATCGGGGAGAATTTCCAGAAACTATGGGGGAATTGATGAGCCTAGACGACTGAGATGATGCGATCGAAACAAAATAATTTAAGATATATGACGCAATGCCCCACCGGCTGAAATTAAGCCCGAGCATAGAGACAGCCAGCATCTAACCCCCCAGGATCTATGGAATTACGCGCAGTATTAATGGCCGGTGGCTCGGGCACGCGCTTGCGCCCGCTCACCTGCGAACTACCTAAGCCCATGGTGCCGGTGTTGAATCGCCCGATCGCCGAGCACATTATTGGTTTGCTCAAGCGACATGGCATCGAAGAAATCATTATTACTCTGCACTATCAGCCTGCAGCCATCCAGCAATATTTCCGGGATGGTCAAGACTGGGATGTGTCGATCCATTACTCGATCGAAGAAGAACAAGCATTAGGTACTGCTGGTTCGATCAAATATGTGGGCGAGCTACTAGACCGCACTTTTTTGGTGATCAGTGGCGATAGCGTCACCGATTTTGACCTGAGTGCTGCGATCGACTTCCACCGGACACAGCAAGCCCAAGTCACCATGGTGTTAACTTCTGTCCCTAATCCGGTGGATTTTGGGGTGGTAATTGTCGATCGAGCTGGTCGGGTGCAAAAATTCCTGGAAAAACCCACCCCAGGTGAGATTTTCTCGGATACCGTGAATACCGGTATCTATATCTTTGAGCCAGAGGTGCTGCGATTTATTCCCCCCGATCAAGAATTTGATATTTCTCAAGACTTGTTGCCGTTGCTGTTGGCACAAAAAGCGGCCATTTATGGCTATGTGGCCGATGGCTATTGGTGTGACGTGGGTCAGTTAGATACTTACCGTCAGGTGCAGTACGATGCACTCGATCGATTGCCCAGTTTATTACCCGTCGCCGACCAAATTCGACCAGGCATTTGGGTGGGTAGCGATACGACCATTGACCCTAGTGTGACGATCTCCAGTCCAGTAGTAATTGGTAACAACTGTCGGATCGGGGCTAGGGTGAATATCACTGCCGGTACAGTAATTGGCCACAACGTAACGATCGGGGCTGATGCCGATTTAAAGCGCCCATTAATTTGGAATGGGGCGGTGATTGGGGAAGAAGCGCAGTTGCGGGGCTGTGTAGTTGGGCGAGGGGTACGAGTAGGGCGACGGGCACAGTTACTGGAAGGCGCAGTGGTTGGCTCGATGTCGCGGGTGGGGGAAGAATCACAGATCAACAACAATGTGCGGGTTTGGCCAAACAAAGAAATTGAACCTTTGGCCATCGTGACCCTCAATTTAATTTGGGGTGATATTGCCCGCCGTAATTTGTTTTCTCAGCGTGGAGTACAGGGCTTAGCCAATATTGATATCACCCCAGAGTTTGCGGTTAAGCTGGGCGGCGCTTATGGCTCCACCTTGAAAGTGGGGATGCAGGTGACGGTATCTCGCGATCAGCGGAGTATTTCCCGGATGGTGGCTCGATCGATCGAAGCTGGTTTGATGTCGGTGGGGGTAAATGTCCAAGATCTAGATGCCACGGCCATTCCAGTCTCCCGCTTGATCATTCCTACTCTGTCCGTATCGGGGGGGCTGCATATTAGATTACATCCCGATCGACCGGGATATTTATTAATTGAGTTTTTTGACGATCGGGGAATTAATATCTCTAAAGCCCAAGAGAAAAAAATTGAATCGGCTTACTTTAAAGAAGATTTACGCCGATCGAGTATTTCTGAAATTGGTAAAATTAGCCATATTCAAGGCATTGAGCTATATAACGGTGCTTTCCAACGCCACTTGAATTTGCATTCCATTCGGGGTACTGGGCGGGTAGTGATTGACTATGCCTATGCGGTATCTGGGGCGATTTTACCCCTATTGCTGTCGAAGTTTGGTGTAGATGCCGTAGTTTTAAATGCTAGTCTCAGTCAGACTGCTCCGGACAGCAGTGAGCGAGAAGCCTTGCTCAATCAGCTTGGCCGAGTGGTAGAAGCCTTGACCGCGACCTTTGGGGTGCAGGTTTCTGCCCATGGTGAGCAGTTGACTCTAGTAGATGAGTCGGGTTATATCATTCGTGGTGAAATGATGACGGCTTTGATGGTGCATCTTTCCCTCAAAGCTCATCCCGGCGGGACGATTGTAGTGCCGGTGCAGGCCAGTAGTGCAGTCGATGAACTGGTGCGACGACACGGAGGCGGCATTAAGCGCACTAAGTCTAACCCCACAGATTTGATGGAAGCTTGTCAGAAGCTGCCTCATGTAGTGTTGGGTGGGAGTGGTGATATGGGTTTTATTTTTCCAGAGCTACATGCTGGTTTTGATGCGATGTTTTGTGTGGCTAAGCTGATTGAAATGCTGGCGCGAGAAAATCGTCCTCTGAGCAAAATTCGGCAACAGTTACCTCGGGTTTTTTATCATCTACATAGTGTGCGCTGCCCTTGGGGAGTGAAGGGTGGATTGATGCGCCATATGCTAGAAATCCATCAAAGTGAGAAGTTAGATACTGAAGACGGGGTAAAAATTTATAGTTCTCAGAATGATAATTGGGTGTTGATTTTGCCGGATGCTGGTGAGCCTTTTGTGCATATTTATGTAAATAGCGACAACCAGGAATGGGCAGAGAGTAATTTATTAGCTTATCGGCGGCAAGTGGAGGAGTATGTGAAGCTGTATCATTCAGAGAATCTCTAGATACATAGAGAATAAATGCCTTCCTCTTCCTCCATGTATCGATTTTGAAACTAGGTAAAATCATTAGCTCTATGGCGACTTTGACCGATCGGATACCAAAAAATAAGCACCTCCGAAAGAAAAGCCATGTCCCAATTTCCCCATGACCGCTTTAACAAAAATCTTTTTGAGTTGCGTCTTAGTCTTTTTGGGGAAATGAGTACTCAGCGATCGCTAGATCCTGAAACTACGTTTACCCTACATTCAGCAGGTTGGTCACGACAAAAAATAATATTTACGGGAGGAAGCGCTAAGAAATTGCAGAATAAGAAGTTGTCGCTCAGAGAGCTTGATCTGAAACTTAATATCGTCAAGAAAAACTAAATGGACAGAAAGAAAGCACTGAAGTATCCAGCGCAAGGTTGGACGAGCACTAGGCATACCCTTTTGGTTAGGTAAAGTAGCATTAGCCTGTTGTAATGCCAGTCTGAGTTGACGTTGCCCCAAACTATAAACCATCAATGCCAAGGTCATGAGCATAGCCAAAGCCATTATTCTTTTGGTATTTTTAAGGAAAATACTCGAAGCAAAAAATAAAGGGTCTTTGAGGAAGCGAAAGCCTCGCTCGGTGGGTTGTTGACCCTTGTATTCGCGCAAGATTTTGCTATCCGACTATTTTTGGTCGTCAAGTGAGTTAGTAGCAAGAACAAAGCGACCAGCTTTTTGCCGAAGTGCATCTAAGGCTAGAGGATTCTCTACGAGACTTGCTTGAATATGAAAAGAGTGATGAGTAGGTTCCTGGTTAAGATTAGGACGGCCTCTTTGAGAATAATGTGCTTGGGTTAAAATTTGTAACTTATCAATATTATGATATTTAAGTGTTTTTTTAAACTCAGCAACTGCACTCATGGCATCTGATTCACAAGCAAATTCTTTATTCATTAAACTCTTAAGACTTTTTTCCTTGATTTTTAATGATTTCTCAACCTTCTTGACAAAACTTTTCAAATCTGATTCCATTCGTTGCCGACTTTCGACAACCACCCATTGTTGATTAACACCTGCATAATTACTACAGACAGTACAAAAGCGGTATCCTTTATCATCATATTCTTCAGTGAATTGCTCAGGCAATAGTTTCTCTGTTAGTTCCTGTGCAGCTTTTATGGTTTCTGGCACTCGACTAATCCATTTAATACTATCACTAAAATCCTTAAGATTTGGTTCATTATAAAATGCTGTATCTATTGTGAATAGGTCAGTCTGCTCTCCTTGCCATTGAGAACGAAATGCTTTAATCACTTCAGGGAAAGCACTTTGATCTACTTTATTACCATCCCCTACATTCATAAATAAAGGTATTCCTTCTTCTTCACTTGTCAGTAGATGCAATGTAAACTGCTTCAAGTCTGGGCGATGATCTCTCGAATATCCATGTGCTATTGTTATTGCGATTGGTTCTGAGGATTCATTCTCTACTAAAATCTCATTTTCTCCTTCTATTTTGTATTGCCCATGTACCGAAATACTTGTACCATCAAGATGCCCATTCTCACTACTAATTCCAAACTTATTAGCCATCTTTGATGCTATTTTTACAAAAAGCAATGTAATTCCATATTCATACACCTGATCCATTACTCTTCCTAGCCTACTTTCATTTAAATACTCTGCTTTTACTCCTTGGCCAATTAAGTGTTCAGTCGCTTTTCCTGTGAAAAACTCACTGAATAAATATAATGGAGCGGTTAAGAAACCCATGCAGTTTAGAATCATAGCTTTCACTGCTTGCCCCGCACTCACCTTCTCTTGTGGATGACTTCCTAGTTCTTGATCGATTATCTCTACTATTCCAATATCATCGATTATTGCAGCAATTATACTTAGGTGGTCTATGTCTTGTACGTCGATCTTATTGCTTAGTGACATTTGACTCTTCTGAACTCGTCTTAATCAAAATACTTTATTTTGGATCGAACCTGCTGAATGTAGGTTGTTCTTGCTCGTAGTCGATTATTTTGGCTTTAACCTGTATTTCCATTGTTCTCAGAGCACTAGGAGAGCATCCGATATGTTGATCTAGGTGCAACAAATGAAAAAAAGTTGACAGACTACCGGCTCCTACTCCACCTTTGATCCCGAAGCAGTAAATAACGCCAAATACCAACAGCCTTAGCCAATTTTGACCTTCTGCCGTTTCCCAGAAATGGGATTCAGGGTATTGTTGTCGTCTGAATTGGCTGGTCAAATGCCGCTGGACACTACTTTTAGAAATCCTCAAAACTTTGGCAATGTCTCTACGACTGAGATAGACCGCTTCTTTCAAACACTGTGAGACTTTTTGACATCATTCGCGTATATTGATTTTCATCGTAAATCTAGATCTAGTAAGTCAAGATTACGATAATCGCCCTTGTGAGCAATCGCATGGGTTTTCTTCTGGTTTTGCTATCTGCTCAGATTAGGAAAGTGTCCCGCTTTAAGTTGCTACCCCTGTGGTCAATTCCTACAGATGCGATTGCTTCAGCAATAAACTTTTGCCAGACCTCATGTTAGCTCCAAAGTATAACGATACAAAGCCACAGGATTTTGTAAAGCCTGGAAATAGTTAGGATCTTGCGGTGAAAGATAAATCGCTGTTACCTGATCGGCAGTGATATGATGTTGACCGATCAACCGATAACTAGTAGTAGTTTCTACCGTATTTAAGTAGATAGTTTTTCCCTGAAAAACCTGTTGGTCAATCTCAGTAGTCAGAAACCGATCGGTTCCCAACAATTCACTCCGATATCCTGTTACTGTCGCTCTCAACTCAGTCCCATTCTGTAACTGGGTTACTTGCACCACCTGTGGCTGATCAACAGTCTGAATCGATTTGACAGCATTGGCTCCTAAGTAGGCGGTGGCAATTTGTTCACCGTTGAATGTTCGATCGGCTACAATCTTTTTTTGCTGCTGAATTACCGTATTTACGGTAATTCCTGGTGACACTGTAGTAGTTGTAGATCCAAAACGGACTTGAAAAGTATAAGGCCGATCAATGTTAACCCAATTTCGCTCAAATCCTGGTGTAATAACCTGCGGTGCCAAAGGAGCGACTTGCTCCCGTAGAATACTAGTAGCAGTCCATTCACCAGCAAACCACTCCGGATAAGTCAATTCACCCTGTGTTAGCAAATTGGTAGCCACAGACCAACGAGGAAACTCATCAATCCGTTGTTGCAAAGTAGCGGCCTCGGCATTACTGGTGAACCATAAAAACACTAGCAACAAAGCAATCAATTTTCGCCACATTAACTCGCCGCTCCCAGGGTATTGCCGATTTCTGCTGCTACCAAGGTGGCATATTCTTCGTGCATTCCTAAAGTCCCTGGCAAAGTCACACTGGTAACTCCGGGCAGTTCAGCCATCGATCGCATTTCGGCCAAAGACTTGGGTGGACTATCGGCACCAATAATTATCGAAATCTGCAAATCTTTGCATAGTGCTTGGAAACTGGCTCGATCGACCACTGGGTCTAAACCCCCAGTCACAAAAGCGGCTGGGGCGAACCTGGCTCCTGGTCGTTGGGAAATCTGTTGCTTGGTAGCAATTAATTCTGGCGTAATATTGTCTGGGCTAGCATACACATGACGGCGATACATCATTTCCAAAAAGCCCTTGGTAGTATTGGCTCCATAGAGAGCTTGACCAAGCAACGGTGTCCCGACTAGATCTCGTAACAATTTAAACCAAGATTTCTGGCCGCTCATCATTGTTGGGAGTGGGCCGCGCCAGGTAGGGGCAACCAAGATAATTCGATCGAACAATTCAGGTTGGGTCTGTGCCAATTGCAACACATAGCCAGCGGTATGTCCAGTAGCCACCACACTAGTGGGATGGGGTATACAGTCTCGGGTAAAATCCGCTAAAAACTGCTGATAAAAGCTGGGGTTATAGGCTGTCCGAGGTCGTCCAGAATCGCCAAATCCTGGCCAATCGATACTGGTTACTTGCCATCGATCAGCCAAAATATTGGCAATAGCAGCAACTTCAGTGCGGCTACAAACCGTGCTAAAAGCTGGGAGCAACAACAGTGATTGTCCCTGACCCTGCACCTCATAAGTCACTGGAATAGTTTGTTGTTCCCATTGCCAGGAGTAGGAATGAGAGCCAATAATATTGCTGGTATCAGAAATGATTGAGGAGTTCATACGCACACAAGATTTATTAAAAGTCGGGTATCAATTTAACACGGAACACAATGAAAGACCTCACCCCAGCCCTATGAATAACATTATACAGATGCGCATCCTTACAGCAGAACTAAGTAAATAAAAAACCCTGCTCAAGGGCAGGATTTTTTAAAGTTTTAGACTAGATATTTCAGTTCGAAGCGTTTTTATCCAGAGAACTGTAATAGATCTTGGTACCCGTATCAGGAACAAAGTGACAATTTTTCACTCCATTCCAAAAAGCAGTCCAAACCGAAACTTTTGATTCACGGAAATACTCACCCATTACTGGTTTAATGGCTGCGGTAGCTTCCTTCAGATGGTAATGAGGAATGCTCAAAAAGATATGGTGCAACACATGGGTGCCGATATCATGATGAATATTGTTCAGAAAACCATAATCTACATCGATCGTCGAAATCGCACCTTTCAAGAAATACCAATCTTCGCCCCGATACCAAGGAATCTCGTCATCAGTGTGGTGCAAGAAAGTCACTAAATCTAACCACATCACAAAAATAATGTAGGGCACTAAATAGAACTTTACTAACCACAGAAAACCCCAGGTATAAGTACCAGCCGCCAACAGAGCAATCATTCCTGACCACCAAATAGTGCTGGTAATAATATCTTGGCGCTCCGAAGGGCGAAACAAAGGACTGTCCGGGTGGAAATGAGAACCCGAGACCCGCTCAGGCGATCGACGGAACAGATACAAGGGATAGACAAACAACAGGGCTAAATCAAAGCGCAAAAACTTTTCGAGCTTGCCCATCTCTTTATAGGTGCTTTCTTTGACTGGATACCAGCTCTCATCTTTATCGGCATTGCCGGTATTTTTGTGATGAGTGCGGTGGCTAATGCGCCAGCCATGAAAAGGCACTAAAATAAAGCTATGAGAAATGTGGCCAATTAAGTTATTTAACCACTTCATGCGGGAAAAAGAACCATGACCGCAGTCGTGACCGACCACAAATAAGGCCCAGAACATGGTGCCCTGCGCCAACCAAAAAATCGGATAAAAGAACCAAGAATCGAGTTTGTAAGCTAAAGCGTACAAGCCAGCAACGATCGCCACATCTCGGAAAAAATAGCTGAGAGAACGTCCCGCCGAGGGGGTAAAGCAATGCGCAGGGATTGCTGCGCGCACATCTTGGATAGTGAAAGGAAGTGTTTCTCGCTGTAAAGCAGAGGCACTAGCGGTTCCGGGTTTAAGAATGGACTGCACTTAAAATTTTCGTAAAGATTAATTAACTCCTTTGGCATTATCAGATACCCCCGAGCTTTTAGCAACGTTGCGACCGGGCTATCTTAGAATTAAGTCTAATCTTTACTCCCCCTCAACCATGCCAGAACCCACCTCTAATCCGCCTCTACCCAGCCCCATGCGCTGCTTAAGCGGCGCAGCAATTGCCGGAGTCATGACCACCATGATGTATTGGCTCACCAGCAAAATTGCCCTATCCTTTGCCCATACCCCCGTAACAGGCACCAGCCAAGCTGCCGCCAACATCTCGGTTGCGGTGCGTACTCTGGTTACTGGCATGACAGCTTTGGGTACTGGTGTGTTTGGCATCGTCACTTTGGGATTAATAGTATTGGCAGTGCAAGTTGCCTTTAGCAAAAAAAATGAGTCAGGCACGTCTACCTAAAATTCTCTTTCAAAATCTCTTTAAAATTTTCTGTGGAAAACTCTATTGCCGGCCCAATTACCAACAGTAAAGTCGATCGCCGATCGATCCCACGCACTGCGGAATCAGCCATCGTTGGGCAGTTGCTAGAAATCGGCCAAGCCCTTTCGGGTAGTCATGATTTAGCTGAGCTGTTGCAATTGATCTTGACTAGCAGTCGCCAAATTACTTGCAGCGATGCCGGTAGCGTTTACTTAGTCGATCGATCTACTCCAACAGCTGATCTGGTTTTTAAGGTTGCCCAAAACGACTCTTTGCCCAATACTGCCTTTCAAGAATCGCGCATTTCCCTAACCACCCAAAGCTTAGCTGGCTATGTAGCAATCACCGGACAAAGCTTAAACATTACTGATGCCTATGACCTAGACCCGACTCTGCCCTATCAAATTGACCCTCGGTTCGATCGAGATTTTGGTTATCGTACTGTTTCGCTACTGGTGCTGCCCATGACCAACCAAGAGGGCGAAACGATCGGGGTCTTGCAACTAATCAATCGTAAACAGCAGCAACAGACCAAAATATCGCCAGAAAACGCCTTTGCAGCTACCCAAAGTTACTCAAGTTGGGAAGAACAAATTATTACGGCTTTGGCTTCTCAAGCAGCGATCTCGATCGAACGTAATCATCTGCAAGAAAGCATCGAAAACCTCTTTGCTGGGTTTATTCGCGCCGCCGTCCAAGTAATCGAATCTCGCGATCCGCCCACCGCCGGACATTCTGAACGAGTTGCTGACCTAACAGTAGCTTTAGCTCAAGCTACGCACCAAGTGGCCACCGGTAACCTCGGATCAATTTTCTTTACCGATCGACAGTTTCAAGAAATCCGCTATGCTGCTTTGCTGCATGACTTTGGTAAAGTAGGTGTCCCCGAAGCAATTTTGGGCAAAGAGCGGAAACTTTATCCGGCACAGTTGCAGGCGATCGAACAGCGGTTAGCAATTTTGCAAAGTCAGTGGCAATTGGGCTGTGCCCAAGCCAAATTTCAACTCGGCATTCCCCACCAAGCCAGCAGTGATTGCCCACATTGCCACCATCAACAGCGGCTAGACCTAGAGTTGCAAGCTAAACTCGATCGGCTCCATCAACATTGGAAACTGGTCAAAAAACTCGATGATCCTCAAGTCAACTTTGTGCCCGGTTTACTCGACAGCATTGATTCGATCAGCCACGACTTGCAAGAATTAGCTCACTGGCAATACCAAGATCTTCATGGCCATCGGCAACCAGTGTTGACTGCTGGCGAAATTGAGCAATTGATGATTCCTCGGGGGAGTTTGACCTTGGCTGAGCGCAAGCAAATAGAAGCTCATGTGGTGCATACTTACGATTTTCTCCGCCAAATTCCTTGGACTAAACACTTACAAAATGTGCCAGAAATTGCTGGTGCCCATCACGAAAAACTGAATGGTAGTGGTTATCCGCGCGGATTAATGGCCAATGAAATTCCGATTCAATCACAAATGATGGCGATCGCTGATATTTACGATGCTTTAACAGCCAATGATCGCCCTTATAAACCGAAGTTTTCGATTGATCGCAGCCTCGCCATTTTGCGCCAAGAGGCTGAATCTCATAAAATTAATACTGACTTACTAGATCTTTTTGAGCAGCAACAAATTTATCAAATAAACGAATAGAGGTAGCCAAACGACCACCTCCAATACAGAATTACGCAACTCGGTACCCTGAAGATACCACCAGTAACAGAAATCAAACTGTAGCCAAAGATAGTTTCTGAGCAGCTTCTAGCACCGCCTGCCTGGCCCAAATATCCACCGCAATAATATCGGCCAAAGCCGGAGTTTGATTATTATCAGCACTATGTCGATTGCAGACTTGCTCAATCAATTGCGGAATTGCCAAAAAAGATATCTTTTCAGCTAAAAACAACGCTACGGCTTGTTCATTCGCCCCATTCAACGCCGCAGGCATGGTGCCTCCTGCTCGACCCGCAGCGTAAGCCAAATTAATACAAGGATACTTCACTCGATCGGGTTCCCTAAAAGTCAAATCCCCGGCCTTTACCAAATCTAACTGCGGCCAATCGGTGGCAATTCGTTCTGGCCAAGACATGGCATAGAGTAACGGCAACCGCATATCCGCCCAGCCCAACTGCGCCAACACTGAGCTATCTTGAACTTCAATTAATGAATGAATAATACTTTGGGGATGAATCACAATATCAATATCATCATAATCTAGACCAAATAAATAATGGGCTTCGATTACTTCTAAACCCTTATTCATTAGAGTGGCCGAATCGATCGTGATTTTTTTGCCCATCGACCAGTTAGGATGTTTGAGCGCATCGGCGATCGTCACATCTTTTAGCTTTTCTGCGGGCCAATCCCGGAAAGAACCACCCGAAGCCGTCAAAATAATCCGCCGCAGACCACCATCTGGTACTCCTTGCAAACACTGAAAAATCGCCGAATGCTCGGAATCAGCAGGCAACAGCTTCACCCCATGCTGGGCGACCAACGGCAAAACTACTGGACCACCAGCAATTAAAGTTTCCTTATTAGCTAAAGCAATATCTTTGCCCGCTTCGATCGCCGCTAAAGTCGGCAGCAAGCCTGCACAGCCTACAATACCGGTTACTACACTCTGAGCATCACCATAGCGGGCAACTTCTACTAATCCTTCATCTCCTACTAAGATCGGCGGACGATAGTCTAGACTACTCAGCGCCTCAGTCAGTTCCGAGAACTTGGCGGGGTTGGCGATCGCCACAATTTCGGGGCGAAATTCTTGCACTTGCTGCGCCAGTAATTCCACATTACTACCAGCGGCCAGACCCACCAGGCGGAAACGATCGGGATGTTGCCGCACAATATCGAGGGTTTGAGTGCCGATCGAACCAGTGGAGCCGAGAAGAGTAATCGCTTTCACAAATTTTGCCAGTTGGAGTTTGCTCAATTTTATCAAAGTATGAACATATGAAGTATGAACCCGATCTAAATATCGAGCAATTTTTTCCGAACTCAGTAACATGTCAGGTATGAACTCAGTTGCAGATGGTTTTTAATGGAACGAAATAAGCATCGTCAAATTATGTGCGGAGTCTCATGAAAACCGCGAAAAAATTCGATAATCAGTTGATCATCACCACTGATTTAATGAGGGATATACATTTTCAAGGTGATGAGGCAATTTTAGATCTGGGCTGTGAGAATGGCCGAATCACAGCTAACTTTGCCAAGACATTACCCCACAGTCGGGTGGTGGGAATTGATCGATCGGCTGAAATGATTGCCTTAGCAAATTGTACTTATCAAGCATCAGATTATCCGAATCTGGCATTTTACCAAGTAGCTGATCGATCGCTATGTTTTGTTGAAGAATTTGATTTTTGTTTTTCCCAGTATGTCTGTCGCTGGACTGATAATCATCAGATCTTTTTGCAAGAAGTAAGTCAAGTTTTGCGTAGTGGTGGTTGCCTGATTGCTGCTTGTAGCGGGGAAGAGACGGCTACCCACGTAGTACAAATTTTTGCCGAAATGATCGAAAGAGATCCTTGGCAACAATATTTTCAAAATTTCTGGAGCACCTACTCTCATTACCAGGATAAAAAATATGCCTTGGGGATCGAACAAAATGGTTTTAAACTCGAACAACTCAGACTAACACCCCAAGATTTGACGTATCCAGGTCGAGAGGGGTTTACCCACTGGATACGCAAAACTTGGACAAACTTTATCAATTGTGTACCGATCGATCTACAAGATGGTTTTATTGATTGTTTTGTGGATAAATATTTAGAGGCTATTCCGCTCGATCAGTGGGGCTACGCCCATGTTTCAACCGTGCGGCTAGAAACTAAGTTATTAAAACTCTAAGTCGATTCTTTTAACAGAGACGCTCTAGGAACGCTTGTAAAAAGGTTTTTTAACCACCTTGGCCGGATATAATTTGCCGCGAATTTCAATCTCTAGTTCCTGACCCAGCTTACCCAATGCAGTTGGCACATACCCTAACGCGATCGGCTTATTTAAGGTTGGCGATAGAGTACCACTGGTCACAATCCCCACCGGTTGCCCCTGATGAAAGATTGGGTAATCATGGCGCGCGATGTGTCTGCCAGCCACTTCTAAACCCACTAACCGGCGAGATAAGCCCTGTTCTTTAGCGGCAACCAACACCTCCCGACCAATAAAATTGCCTTTGTCTAGATGCACTAGCCAGCTCAAACCAGCTTCTAGGGGATTAATTTCGGTACTCAGTTCCTGACCATATAGACACATTGCCGCCTCTAGACGGAGGGTATCTCGCGCACCCAGGCCACAGGGCAGCACTCCTGCTGTCAATAAGTTCTGCCAAAGCTGTACAGCAGCAGCAGGGGGCAGCATTACTTCAAAACCGTCTTCACCGGTATAGCCAGTTCGGGCAACGAAAGCCTCAGTTTGAAAAATTTGAGCACGGCAATGGCCAAAGTTGGGAAGTTCGGCGATCGATTTATCCACTAATTCCTGCAAATGCTGTACTGCTTGGGGTCCTTGTACTGCAATCAAAGCCAAGTCAGCCGACAGATCTTGAATATCTGGAATATGTGCTTTCAGCCATTTTAGATCATTGTCTTTGGTGCCAGCGTTGACAATCAGCATCACCTGACCAGCGGCTTCTAGATAAACAATAATGTCATCAATTACTCCTGCTTGTTCGTTTAACAGCACGGTGTATTGTGCTTGACCTACTTGTAACTTACTTAAATCGGAAGGCACCAGGTCTTGCAATAATTGGAGCGATTGGGGATTGGGGAGCAGAAATTTACCCATGTGGGAAATATCAAACATCCCGGCATTGTTTCTGACGGCCTGGTGCTCAGTAGTTAAGCCGCTAAACTGAACGGCCATCTCCCAACCGGCAAAGGCGGTCATCCGCCCCTGAAGTTCGATCGACTGTTGATACAAAGGGGTGCGCTGGAGTTCACTCATGGGGGTTACAAGAAATTCATACAATCAAGAGTATACAGAGCAAAGCTACAAGGAAAGGCAAAGACCACCCCACCCCTACGGGGCACCCCTCCAAAGGAGGGGAATTAATTCCCCTCCTTTGGAGGGGTGGCAGGCGAAGCCTGACGGGGTGGTCATTATCTTACTGCCTGAAATTTAACTTGAATGAGCAGGTAAACGAACTTTGAAAAGACTACCTTTCCCTGGTTCAGAAATCACAGTAACTGTTCCAGAATGCGTAGTGACAATGCGTTGTACTAAATGCAGCCCCAAACCACTGCCTGCTCTGGGGTGATTACCAGTGCGGAAGCGTTGAAATATCACAGCTTGCTCTTCCACAGACATTCCTAGCCCAGTATCCTGAGTTTCAATTAAAACCCAACCATTGGCGGCCACTTCGTCTGCAATCAAAAAGCTCAAACGAATTTCAATACTACCAGAGTCAGTGAACTTGAGTGCGTTGCCAGCCAAATTAGCGATCATTCGCCGAATTTCTTGGCAATCACCTAATACTTTTAAAGAGTCGGGTTCAACAATATCACTAGAGGCACTCAGAACTACTGATTTATATTGAGCTAATGGTTGAAGCTCTTGCACGATATCTTGAATGATTTCCCACATATTACAGCTTGTCAGCGTCAGATTTTTGTTGCCAGATTCATAGCAATGTACTTCCAGCAGCGTATTTACCAATTCGAGCAAGTTTTGGTTACTGCGATCCATGGCAACCAAAGCTTCATGCATTTCAGCCGAAAGTGCGCCAAAAGACTCTTGCTGAAATAACTTAAACATTAAGTTAGCACCCACTAAAGGAGTACGCAAATCATGAGTAAGATGGGCAATAAAATCTGCTTGTTGCAGAGCCTGAAGTTCAATTTGAGTACGTTGTTCTTCTAAATCATGGTTTTGTTGAATCAGTAGCTCATTGTTTTGCTGAAGCTGCTGATTAGCTCGATCGATTTCTCTTTCAGCTCGATCGATCCGAATGGCATTGCGCAGAATTTGAGCGAGGGTTATTGCCGAAATTTGGGATTTAGCCAAATAATCTGTAGCACCAGCTTTCATCAAATCCACGGCAATTTTTTCGTCACCTTGGCCAGTTAGAACTACCAGAGGATGTTTAATATTAAGACGGCGAGCCGTTTGGACTAAGCTGAGGCCGTTCTGATCGGGGAGTCCATAGTCCAAGAAAGTACAGTCAAATAAGTTGGTTTCGAGGAGGGTGATCGCTTGGGCATAGGTAGTGGCTTCGGTTAGAACCAAAGATAACTCAGACTGGATCAAAGCTCGTCGTACCGCCATGCGATCGACTTCATCATCATCGACAATTAATATGTGGAGAGTTTCTTCCATGTTATTTACTCCATTGAGGGTTAGGCCATCTCGCACAGAGTCCAATATTTGTTTAATGTGATCATCAATTCTACAAAAATGCTAAAGGTAACTGGTTTAAGAATATAGCCAGCTACATTGAGATTATAAGCTTTGATCCGGTCTTGCTCTTCGTTAGAAGTAGTCAGTACTACTACCGGAATCTGCCGAATTGTAGGATCTGTTCGCAGTTCTTGTAGAAACTCTAATCCATTCATTTTGGGCATATTTAGATCTAATAAAATAATCCGCCGATCGGATGGAATTAAAGATGGCTTGCCTGGTTCCCCTCTGAGCATCGTCAAAGCCTCTATCCCATTACCAGCAATATATAGTGGGTTGGTGATATTGCCTTTTTTAAAGGCTCGTTGGACAGTCATTACATCCACTTCATCATCTTCTACTAGCAAAATATTTAACATTAGATTTTCCATTGTTGTGCCTCCCCTATGAGAGTTTTTTTTCTGATAATTGGCTGTTTTGGCCAGGTGAACCGAAAGGTTGAACCCTTGCCAAAGGTTGATTCCAAGTAAACTGTGCCGCCTTCAGATGCCACGATTTTCTTGACGATTGCTAAGCCTGCTCCGATATTTTCTTGGCGATCGCGAGCTTTGAGGGTCTGAAATATAGTATAAATTTTTTCTTGAAACTGTACCTCGATGCCTTCACCATCGTCGGCTACAGCAAATTCATATCGATCACCTTGATCGACCATTGATATATTCACTGTACCAGTTTTTGAAAGATGATGACGAATAGCATTATCTATGAGGTGACTAAAAACTTGTTGTAGAGGTCGTTCTCGGGTATCCAAAACAGGCATAGAAGACTCTATCTTAATCGCAAAAGTATCAGGCGGTGCCAGAGATTGAATGACTCTGGCAAGTAGTCGATTGACATCTACTGTAGTAATTGGAGACTGTCTACGACCTGCTTGTGAATATTCCAATAGACCATTCAACAGCCCCTGCATCCGGTAAACTCGACTGCGGAGCAAGTGCATTTGCGATCGAGTTTCGGTAGACATCAATTTATCCAAATCTTCTTCGATCCATTCAGATAAGCTAGCGATCGCCCGTAGTGGTGCTTTTAAATCATGGGAAGTAATGTAAGCAAACTGATCTAGCTCATGGTTAGTTTGCAGCAAAGATTGATTGCTGGCAGCCAGTGAGTTATTTAGCTCTAGCATTTGTACGGCTTTAGCTCGCAGTTTGGCAGCGGCCTGTTGTCGATCGGTAATATCCCGGACAATTATGATCCGATCATCGTCTAGGACGATATTGTTAACAGAGATCTCGATCGGAAACCATTCACCATCTTTTCTTTGACCCATAGCTTGCCAAATGCTTTCTGTATTCATTACATCTAGATCATGGCCATAATTAAGTAGTTTTTGGGTAGATTCAGCTTCAGGGCTTAATAGTTTTTGCCAATGCCAGCCTACTACTTCAAAATGCTGGTAGCCAAACATTTGGACGGCTGCACCATTAAAAGTTTCAATTTTGCCCTGATTATTAATTATCAAAACTCCATCCACCACATTGGTCATAATGGCTTGAATCAGGTTGCGACTTTCCAGGAGGCGAATTTCTCTCGATCGAATTTCCTTAGCCAGTTCTCTAAGTAACTGCATTGCTAAAACAGATCCACCCATACTTACGAGCACACCACCCCAGATAACATAGGTATTCAAATTCTGCTGTTCTTGTAGCGATTGCGTGTGGATTCCTAACAGGCGATTCTCTTCTGCTGCAATCTCAGCAATAATTCCCCTAAACAAATCCATCGATTTCTTGCCTTTCTGGAGGCGTTCATTGATCAAGACCTGATCAGCCAAATCATTTGCTTCTACCCGCTGAACAGTTGCCTGTAACAAGTCCATTCGTTCCTGAGCAATTTCGGTTAATATTTTTACTCTTTGCACCTGAGCTGGATTGTCTTTGATGAGCTTTTGCAAGCTTTCCAAAGCTGGTCTTATAGTAGTTAGTGCTAGTTCGTAAGGCTCTAAAAAGTTTTTTTGCTTGCCAATATAATATCCCCGCACACCAGTTTCAGCATTTAGCAAGCTAATTAAAGTACCTTGAGTTTCTGATAAAACCCGATTAGTATGATTCACATATATCTGCGCTTCAATCATGCGTTGGCGAAGTAAACTGTAGGCTGTTACTGTTCCAATCAGGCAAACTAAGGGAATGGCAACTGCGATCGAACCTCGGCTTTCTATTGAAAGCTGTTTCCAAGCAGATTTTATCTTTTGCCAACCAATATTCATGAAACTCACTACAAAACCATTTTAACAAAATTTAGAGTAGACTACTAACTAGCTGGCGTTCCTCCAAAGGTTTTAGTATGAGCAATATCCGGGTGGCATTGGTTGAAGATCATGATGTGGTGCGCATTGGCTTACGTACTGTTTTACAGAGTCAGGATGGAATTGAGGTGGTGGGGGAAGCTAGTAATGGTCAACAGGGGTTAATTTTACTACAAACCACTAAACTCGATGTGGCATTGATCGATATTGGCTTACCAATTATAGATGGGATTGAGTTAACCCAACAGTTTCGCCAATTCCAAAAGGATCAGCCGACCATGATGGCTAAGGTACTGATTTTGACTATGCATGGTAATGAAGAAGCCGTTTTAGCATCTTTTGCTGCCGGGGCTGACTCTTATTGTATGAAAGATATTGCCATCGATCGATTAGTCGAAGCGATTCGGATGACTCATGATGGCAACGCTTGGATTGATCCGAACATTGCCAGCATTGTCTTACGACAGATGCGACAGAGCATTGAATCACCAGCTCCAAAGAACACGATCAAAATTCGATCAGTAGAGTCAGAATATGAGCAGGTGCTGGCTTCAGATCCGGTGACAGAGAGAGAGCGGGAGGTACTAGAGCTAATGGTCGCCGGTTGCACTAATGTCGTGATTGCAGAGCGCCTATTTATTACGGTGGGGACAGTTAAGACCCATGTAAGGAATATATTGGCTAAGCTCTGTGCTAATGACCGTACCGAAGCAGCAGTCAGAGCTTTGCGATCGGGCATTATCTTCTAGCGTATTCATATGGCCTATTCGCCTGCCTACAATCTTATCCGAATTCATAGTAGTTTGTCTACCAGTCATTTGATGTATTCTCAGATTAATCCATAGGAGCTTAACTCTATCTATGTGACGATTTCAGAGTTTCTCAAGATCTATCTAAAGATAGAGAGACGTTGAATTTTAGCTCATTTCAAAGAAATACTTGCCAGGAATCTCTAATCCTCTGGCGGTAAAGTAAGCGAATGTTCTGAGCCTTTCTGCAAGATACCCAAAATTGCCTGAGGGTCGGTAGCTTGTTTCATAGCCTCTGCCTCTAAATCATCACGATTTTTGACATTGGGCAAATCAATCCGTAGCTCTTCCACTAGCGAAATCAGCTTGGCAATTTTTTGCTCAGTTAGCAGATTAATTTGTAATGCTAACTGCGATCGCTCTTCACTTAACTCTTCTTGACGGTTTTGATAAATTAAAACCCCGGTAGAAATCAACAGCCCAGATACTTCCAGCCACTTCTCTGACAAGTTGAAGAGGGGCAATCTTTGCAGCAAGATGTTTTGCTCTACCAAATGGCTATAGGCTCCCCAAACAGTAAAAAGCACTATTTGAAAATAAAGAAACTGCGGCTGTCCAAAAATAGTAGCAATTTTTTCTAATCCTCGCTGATGAGCAGTGGCATTTTGCTGCTGCTGGTCTTGATGGTTAGAAATCACTTCCACATTTTTGATGACCTGTTCTGGTAAAAGCTCGATCGCCTTTACCAGTAAGTCTTGATTGGCAGATTGAGCCTCAATAACTGCATCTTTTTGTTCTTGAGTCGGCATGTTTATTCCCTAATGAGACTGTCTAATGAGACTGTGGAACCCACACTGATACCGAACCACCATTACAGCGAAATTCTGCCCATCCATCATTGTTAGTGGTAATTGGCTCTGGTACATGCTCTGTAATATCTAGATAAGTGCAGTTCGGATGTCCTACGTCCATCCATTTACCACCACCATCACCATTGCTCAAGACCACTGCCATGCCACCAGGATGTTCTTCATCACCCCGCCTTGTCCAGCCGATCGTGCTGGGATGATCAAAATAATCTTGTTGTTCTCCGTAGGCATAGGTCTGACGAGCATAGAGAAATTTATCAATTAACCACTGATGACACTCCATCCAAATTTCGTATTCTTCGCCATCTTTGGTATCTTGATAGTGCGCGCCATAGTAGTCGCCATAAAAAATACAAGGATATCCAGCTTCTCTTAATAAAATCAGGGCATAGGCCAAGGGCTTAAACCAAGCTTCCACGATCGATTCTAATGACTGAAGAGGCTGTGAATCGTGATTATCGACCAGTGTGACGGCTAGAGTTGGTTGCTGTTGTACCAAAGTATTATCAAATATCTGTCGCAGGTCGTAGGTTTCACCAGCTTGACTGGCTACATGGAAATTGTAGTGCAACGGTGCATCAAATAATTGTACTTTGCCCTCAGTAGTAGCAATAAAACTATTCAGAGCATCTATTTCATAAGACCAGTACTCACCCACAGCAAACAGATCTCTTTGGGCATGATGACGAACATGGGTTAGCCATTCTTGAAAAAATTTGGCTGAGATATGTTTCACCGCGTCAAACCGGAAGCCATCAACATTGGTAGTGTCGTAAGACCATTCTCCCCAATATTTCAGTTCTCCTACTACCTCGGGGTTTTCCATATCTAGATCACAGCCCATCAGGTAATCGAAATTACCTTTTTCTAAATCTACATTTTCATCAAAAGACTTGCCCTTGAGTAAATAAACTGCTGACTCGCCCTCGTTATAGGCATTGTGATCGATCGCATCAAAGTGCCACCAGTGCCATTCCATGCTGGAATATTTGCCCGCTCGCCCTGGAAAAGTAAAGTGAGTCCAGGCTTTGATTTTCTGATATTCACCCACTGTCGCATTCCGATCGTCCAAATCAAAAGGAGTCGCTTCCATTTCTTCGGCTTGATCTGCACCCATTTTATGGTTGAACACTACATCGGCATAAATACGTATCCCTGCTTTTTGAGCTACTTGAATGGCCTGAACATATTCGTCTTTAGTGCCGTATTTAGTACGCACTGAGCCTTTTTGATCAAACTCACCCAGGTCAAATAAATCATAAACGCCATAACCCACGTCCATGCCTCCGCCGGTACCCTTATATGCTGGCGGCAACCACAAGGAGGTAATTCCGGCCTTTGCTAACTCGCTGGCTTGTTCTGCTAACTGATTCCATAAGCTACCATCTTCTGGAATATACCAATGAAAGTACTGCATCATTACGCCGTTAGGATCAGACATGATTATTGTTTTGATAGGGTAAGTGGCAAATTAATTGCTACCCTTAAATCTTCCTTGGAATAATATCCGTCTGTCTATCAGGCATTTGGGGGATTTGCCAGCTATAGCAACCAGGATAATTTTCTATCTAATGAGGGTGATGATATTTCATTAAATCTATCTAAAGAGAGAGAGATTTTAATCTTTTTAGTGCCATGTGAAGCTTCTTTGTCTAAAAATGCCGCTAGGAGCAAAGCTTGGTTAAGTTAATAATGCTCGATCGACAGAGGCTGCATCTATTCACCAAACCCAAAAGTCTATCGATCGATTGATTTATTTACTACAAATCACCAGTATAATTAGGGCAAATTAGTTAAAAGGATCACAACACCATGAAATTTAATAGCACTACCTTGATATCCAATATTAAACGTTATTTCGCTCAGGCAATCGGGGGAATGATCCTCGTCGGGATGATTTGGCAATGTTCTGTTTTGGGAATTGATCCAGCATTCGCAGACGCAGGGGCAAATAGAAATATTACACCCCCCTTACTGGCCACTTCTAGCATGTCAAAGCAAGTTAGTAACAAAATGGATCAAGTAAAAGACAAAGCAGAGTCAGCAATGAAAGATGGCAAGAAATCTGCTGAAAGTAATATGCGTAAAACCAAGAACACAATCAAAAATAATGCTAAGAAAGCTGAAGCATCTGCAAAAGAAAACACCAAGCAAGCCAAAAACTTTTTTGGATTCTAGCTCCCACCACTAGGAAAAATATCACCCAAATCAGTTGATTGATTTGGGTATATTGGACGGCTAATTTCACTTTTTTCAGTTATTAACAAATCTTGGGAGTTTTTATGACTACTATTCAATCCCGTCATTCTCAACTTGAAGCTTGCATTGAAGCCTGCCTTAAATGTCTTCATGACTGTGAAAAATGCACAATCGTCTGTCTAGATAGCGATATGGTACGGACTATGTCTCTCTGTATCAAGACTTGCCGGGACTGTGCCGATCTTTGTGCCCTCTGCGCCCAGTTTATGGCTCGTAATTCCAGTTTATACAGCGAGTTGTGTCATCTCTGTGCTGAAGCCTGTATTAGGTGTGCCAACGAATGTGAAAAGCACGATGACCATTTGTGCCATCTCTGCGCCGAATCCTGTCGGCGTTGTGCTGAGTCTTGCCTTCAATTAGAAGCAGTGACAGTGTAGCCTGTCGATGAGAAAAAGCTGGTCAGGAATTCTAGGCGATTATTAAAGGCAGTTCAAAATATTCTTCTTAGATAGATCACTTAGGCATATTATACAAACCATGTCAACGGGTGAAAAGATGAAAGACCTAAATCTAAGACTCCAGGGAATGAGCTGTGCCTCCTGTGCTCAGAACATCGAAAAGGCAATCCGGAATGTACCAGGGGTGGCCGAAGGCAATGTTAATTTTAGTACTGATCGAGCCAGCGTGCGCTACGATCCGCAGCAGACTAATATTAATATTATTACTAAAGCCGTTGTTGATGTTGGCTATGAAGCACAAATTATTCCAGCAAATCTTACTACTATAGATAATGATAAAAATAGAGAACAACAACTAGAAGAGAGAAACCTTCAGTACCGAGTTTTAATCGGTGCAACTCTCAGCATCCTGCTCGTCATCGGTAGCTTAAGCCATTTTAATATTGCACTCCCATCCTTCTTAGCTAAACTAGAAAATCCTTGGGTACAGTTAGCTCTGGCCTCTCCGGTACAGTTTTGGGTAGGCAGAGAATTTCAACAGTCGGCGTGGAGGGCATTTCGCCATCGTACTGCCGATATGAACACCTTAATTTCTCTTGGTACTAGCATTGCTTTTTTCTATTCGCTCTGGGTAACAATTAATCCCCAATATTTTATAAAACAAGGACTATCAGCAGAAGTATATTACGAAGCTGCTGCCATGATCATCACCCTAACACTGTTGGGACGCTGGTTAGAAAATAGAGCGAAAGGGGCAACCTCTACAGCAATTCGAGAACTGATGGGACTACAGGCTAAAACCGCACGGGTAATCCGTAATGGCACAGAAATTGATATCCCGATCGCTGACGTAGCACTTGCCGACATTATCATGGTGCGCCCAGGTGAAAAAATTCCGGTGGATGGTGAACTTACATCAGGATACTCCACGGTAGATGAATCAATGCTTACTGGTGAAAGCTTCCCAACCAGTAAGCAAATCGGCGATCAAGTCGTCGGCGCTACTCTCAACAAAACAGGCAGCTTTCAATTCCGTGCTACCAAAATCGGCAAAGATACGGCTTTAGCGCAGATCGTCAAATTGGTACAGCAAGCGCAAAATTCTAAAGCCCCTATTCAAAAACTAGCAGATAGTATTACTAGCTGGTTTGTACCGGTAATTATTGCGATCGCCGTAGCAACTTTTGTGACCTGGTTCTTGGCGATCGGCAATTTTACTTTGGCTATTGTCACCATGGTCAGCGTTTTAATTATTGCCTGCCCTTGTGCTCTAGGTTTAGCCACACCCACCTCAGTTACCGTGGGCATTGGTAAAGGAGCAGAAAATGGCATTTTAATTAAAGGGGCAGACAGCTTAGAACTCGCTCGCCAAATTCATACAATTGTGATGGATAAAACCGGTACAATTACCCAAGGCAAGCCTGTGGTAACAGATACTGCTTCTGTACTTGATATGGCTCCCGATCGCCCTGATGTTTTAGATGCTCTTACTTTATGGAAATCGATCGGTGCTTTGGAAAACAATTCCGAACATCCCCTGGCTGAAGCCTTATTTCAATATGCTCTTACTCAAAGTAAAGAAGCCAAACTTCCGACAGTGGAAAAATTTGCAGCGATCGCTGGTAACGGTGTAGAGGGTCGCATTGATGGACGACAAATCTATATTGGTACCCAACGCTGGCTCAACGAGCTAGGCATCGATTCAGCAGCGTTCCAAGCACAGAAAGAAATCTGGGAAGATGCCGGGAAAACAGTAGTTTTTGTAGCTGTTGCAGGGTATTTGCAAATGATGATTGCGGTTGCTGATATCGTTAAACCCACTTCTGCTCAAGCAATTTATAGTCTCCAGAAAATGGGTGTAGAAGTAATCATGCTCACTGGTGATAATCGGCGCACTGCTCAGGCTGTCGCTAATCAGGTGGGAATTAAGCGGGTTTTAGCTGAAGTGCGGCCTGACCAAAAAGCTGATACTATTCAGACTTTGCAAATCAATGAGAAAAAAATTGTAGCCATGGTCGGAGACGGCATTAATGATGCCCCTGCCCTCGCTCAAGCCGATGTAGGAATGGCGATCGGTACTGGTACTGATGTAGCGATCGCCGCTTCCGATATCACTTTAATTTCAGGAGATTTACAGGGCGTAGTCACCGCTATTCGCCTCAGTCGCGCCACCATGAATAATATTCAACAAAATCTTTTTTGGGCGCTGGCCTATAACGTATTGGGCATTCCGATCGCCGCCGGAATTTTCTTTCCAGTTACTGGCTGGCTGCTGAACCCGGCAATTGCCGGGGGTGCCATGGCCTTTAGCTCAATTTCTGTTGTCCTAAACGCTTTAAGATTAAAGGGGTTAAAAATATGAATATTATTACAGCTTCGATCGGTACAGTAATTTCAATCTTGGCAATGAGTAGTGACATGCAGCCCCCCTCCAAAAACCTCTCATTTCGCCCTATTGAGCAGTCTTGGCCAGTCAAAACAGGTATGGTAGTGGGTGGACTGACGTTGGTTGGTGCTGAGCTATGGTGGTTTTTGGGTCGGAAACAGCAACTACAGCAAGCAACCCAGCGTGATGGGGTACAAGAAATATTAATAACAGTTGATGGTGGGTATCGTCCCGACCATATTAGTGTTGTTCTTGGTCAACCAGTGCAATTATCGTTCGATCGCCAGGATAGTAACTCTTGTTTGAATGAGCTGTTAATTCCTGACTTTGGCATAAATACTCATTTACCGATCGGTCAGACTACAACAGTCAATTTTTCTCCCACCAAAGCTGGTGAGTATGCTTTTACCTGTGGGATGAGAATGTTTCGAGGCACCATCATGGTTTCAGAGGCTAAACCCACCTAGTGAAAGTAAAAACCTCTACCTATTGACAGAGATTACACAGCAAAAAAGTATCAAATATCTACCGGTTGGTTGATTTGTTTTAGCAGTATCCTCAGTATAACTAGAGGGTGCAAACCATAGTAAAGAACTTAAATATCATGAGCGTTGCAATCGACAATTTTACCAAACAACTGCATGACGACTTAGAGGCAGTTGAAGATCGAGCAAAATCATTGCGCAAAAGCATCAAGTCTGTGACTCAAAAAAGTCAAGCTGAAATTCAATCGAAGCTTGACAAAACAAAGTTGAATATAGATACGAAAAAACATGAGTTAGATGAGTACAGAACAAAGCTGGAAGCTCAATTAAAAGAAAAGGGAGCAGAAGTAAAATCTAATATTGAGGAATGGAAGGCTAGTCGTGAAGTTAAAAAGCTGGAAAACCATGCAGAGAAAGCTGAAGATCACGCTACCACTAGGATTTTCTTGGCGATGGCAATGATGGAGGAAGCTGAAGCAGCTACGTTGAGTGCCATTTGTTCCAGGTTAGATGCTGAGAACGCCAAGGAAACTAGCAATAAAAAATAGAAATTCATTAGACAAATTGAATCGGTAAATCACAACAAAGGAAATAAACAAATGACACTTACGCACTCAGTTATTGGACATTACCCCTCTCATATAGAAGCTGAAGTAGCCGTGATCGGTCTACAAGAACAAGGCTTTGATATGAAAAAGCTCTCGATCGTTGGTAAAGATTATCAGACCGCCGAACATGTGCGCGGCTTTCTTTCTTGGAAAGATACAGCTAGAGATGGAGCCACTGGAGCAGGCTATTGGGGAAGCTTTGTAGGTGGTTTATTTGGCATTTTAGCTGGCGCTGGAGTGCTATTTATTCCGGGTATCGGTCAGGTGATTATTGCTGGCCCTATTACTGGAGTATTGGCTGGTTGGTTGGAAGGAACTCTAGTTGGAGGTGCCAGTGCTGCGGCACTAGGAGGGCTTACTGGTGCTTTGGGTGGACTGGGCATTGCACATAATGAAGTCTTGAAATATGAAACTAGAATTCAAGCTGGTGAATTCATAGTTCTTGTCACAGGTAGCGACGAAGATGTAGCTCAGGCCAAGAAAATGCTGGAAAGCAAGGCTCAAATGGCGATCGCCTCATAGTTTTTTTGTCTCTGATGATAAGAAATACACTCTAAAATAGCTGACTTCAGGAGATGCACAATGAACACGATCGAAATCAATAAGTCTATCCCGATCGAGCGCTGGGGAGAGTTCTTTGATCAGTTTGCTGACGGTAATCGGGGGCGGTATATTTCTATAGAAATTATGAGTTCAGCAGTTGCCAATGAAACCCTGATCAGAAATGCACCTTTGCTGGCAATGGTTTATGACCCACCTAAGAAGGGCAATGATCTAACGATCGAAGTCGGTAAAAGCGAAGTAGATTATGCTCACACGATCGATTCTCCAGTCGAAGTGCTCACCGGACAGAATTCTAACGGCAAGATGATGGCAGTTTCAATCACAGATGCTGCTGGTACCCAGACACTAATCAAGCTACAAGATAGTTAAAGCAAAGTAGATACCCTGACAATTAGGGCATCTACTTCTTTTGTTTGAGGCATTAAGATGAAAGTTGCTGTTTTTAGTACCAAGTCATATGATCGGCAGTTTTTTAATATTGCTAATGAACAGCATCACCATGAATTAATATTTCTAGAACCTCGCCTCAATCATCAAACCGCATGTCTAGCTATAGATGCTCCTGCCATATGTATTTTCGTCAACGATGAGGTTAACAAAGACACCCTAAAGATACTAGCTAGCAATGGTCTGCAACTAATTGCTTTACGCTGCGCTGGATACAACAATGTCGATGTTCCCGCAGCAAAGTCATTCGGGATCAAAATGGTTCGAGTTCCAGCTTATTCTCCTTATGCTGTTGCAGAGCACACAGTGGCTTTGATGTTGGCGCTTAATCGGAAGCTGCATCGAGCCTATAACCGTGTCCGGGAGGGTAATTTTGCTCTGGAGGGATTGTTGGGTTTTGATTTACATGGTAGAACAATCGGCATTGTAGGTACTGGTCGAATCGGACAAGTTGTAGCCCAAATTATGACTGGCTTCGGCTGCAATGTTCTAGCCTACGATCTCCACCGTAACCCTGAATGTGAATCGATCGGAGTTCAATATGTCGATTTATTTCAACTATTTTCTCGATCGGACATTGTTACATTGCATTGCCCCTTAACCTCAGACACTCGCCATTTGATCAATGAGCAAGCGATTAGCCAAATAAAACCTCATACCATGCTAATTAACACTGGCCGAGGGGCATTGATCGACACCAACGCCATTATTGCGGCTCTCAAAACAGGACACATTGGGGCATTAGGACTGGATGTATACGAACAAGAATCTGAATTGTTTTTTGAAGATCACTCTGATCAAATCATTCAAGATGACACCTTTGCCCGTCTGATGACCTTCCCGAATGTAATGATCACTGGGCATCAAGCATTTTTCACTGAAGATGCGATGCGGGCGATCGCCGAGGTGACATTATCGAATATTAGCCAAGTGGAACAGAAGCAAGTCTGTCCTAATGAAATTTTGCTCTGAAAATTAATTAACCAGCATCGTGAAAATGCACCTTCTATTGAGAACTCAGTTATACTGTAGTTGTAAGTACAAAACAGTCCAATATCCAGAAAGAGTGAGCTGTACCGAATATGCAAACTACTACAGAAAAAAACGATCTTAAAGCAAAAAATGATGTTCTCTGTGAAATCAAACACGATCCCAGCGTAAAGATCACAGAAATTGGCATTTTAATCAAAGATGGAACAGAGTGGTGGTACCAAAAAGGTGCCACCGGAAACGTCATTCATTACTTGCCTGTTGTGATTGTTGCTTGATTTTTAGGCTGCGAGTGAATCGTCTATTGATTCGCTCCTTCGATCGACAGAGGTTTCCAGTGACAAAGATGAGCTATGGCACTGAGGAATAAATGAGTAGTCTTTGCACCCTCTATGTCTATTGACTTTGTTGACGGCCTCATGATCATCCAATTGAGAGGCACCAATATGGGTACTCGACTGATACTATGCGTAGGTAGTAGCTAGTATTAACTATCATGAAAACCAATGCCTACGCAGCACAAAGTGCCACCAACCCACTTGCACCTTTCAATTTTCAACGCCGCGATCTGGGCAAACATGATGTGCAGATAGACATTCTCTATTGTGGAGTCTGCCACTCAGACTTACATACTGTCCGCAGCGAATGGGGTGGTACCACTTATCCATGCGTACCCGGCCATGAAATTATTGGACGAGTAGTGGCAGTTGGAGAACACGTCAAGAAATTCCAAACAGGTGATATGGCAGGGGTGGGTTGTATGGTCGATTCTTGTCGTACTTGTGCCAACTGCGAAGA
>JANNEH010000175.1:0-1896 GCA_031378405.1 Synechococcales cyanobacterium OTE_75_metabat_409 | reverse complement strand
TAGTAGCAGCGATCTTCATAATTAGCCTTCGATCGAAATGACAGCTTTCTTTCCACTCCCAAAGAAATAATAATAATCTCTGTACCATCTTCCAGATTATCAATCTCATCAGAATGAAAACCCATCTTCGATCGGCCATCTGCATAGTAGTTAATTAGGCAACTATTCGGCTCAAACCCCAAGGTTTGCTCAATTTGGCTACAGATAGGCACCAACAAATCATGCATCGGCTTGTCTTGATAAACCAAACCAGAATAATTGTAGGA
Organism: Synechococcales cyanobacterium OTE_75_metabat_409; assembly: GCA_031378405.1. Classification (GTDB taxonomy): domain Bacteria; phylum Cyanobacteriota; class Cyanobacteriia; order Cyanobacteriales; family Chamaesiphonaceae; genus JAAFHZ01. Next base: position 1,630 of record JANNEH010000175.1, on the reverse strand, counting down.
AAGACCATAACAAGCCGTTTTGCGGGCACTGATTCTTTCATCCCACTCAATTTGCGTACACAACTGGTGATATAGTTTCGTGGCTGTAGCGGGTGATAGATAACCGAGGTGAATCTTAACTTCTGGCTCAATCATTACTGGATCGCGGATCAATTTTTGACACTGTGCCTCAGTTTAACTCACTGTTTAGCCTACTGTGGAGCACAGCATTTTATGATGAAATTAAGCTAAATCTGCGGCATATTGCTGCTGCATCCGCTCTGGTATTCGCATTGGTTTTTTGGTCTCCAGATTAATAAATATCCCCATTTGCTGACCGATCGCCGAGACTTTATCTCCAGTGATAATTTCGGCACTCACCACCCAGCGCAATGCTGCCAAAGACTCGATCCACATTTTACCGATCGGTCGATCGCCCAGCGCAATAGACTGTTTATAATCGATTTTGGTCTGGAGGACGATCGGGGCGAATCCGGCCTGAATTTGCTCTTCCAGCGGAAAAGACCGACCGAGGATTTCCAGACGCAAATCTTCCAGCCAGCGTACATAGACAATGTTGCTCACGATACCTGCAAAATCGATGTCGTAGGTTTTAACCGGGAGTTGTAGTTCGACCTCTAAAGGTTTGCGCTGTGTCATGATATTCGTATACCTAGGTTCTGATCGCAAGTTAGAGTTTAACAGAAATGGCTGATGGCCAAAAAAATTTATTGCCTAGTTAATCGGAGAAAAATTATGTCGCCTTGGGTTAGTTTAGTTACTATTGCAGCTTTGATTGTATTTTTTGTAGTCACCCTCAACGTGGGAAGAGCTAGGGCTAAATATGGCATCAAAGCGCCAGCAATGTCTGGCAATCCAGACTTTGAGCGGGTATTACGGGTACAGCAAAACACCTTGGAACAACTCAGTATATTTTTGCCTGCCTTGTGGATTTTCGCCAATTTCGTGAATCCGATCGCTGCTGCTAGTTTAGGTGCAGTTTGGGTTATCGGGCGCATTATCTATGCCTGGGGCTATTATCAAGCCGCCGAAAAACGTGGTCCTGGTTTTGGAATTAGTCTAATGGCCACGAGCGTGCTGATTTTGGGTTCGTTGGTAGGTATTGTGTTGAATCTGATCAAAGGCTAAGAACATGGCTCAGACTACCTCAGAACGAAAGAAGAGTTTTTCCAGTTTTACCTACAAAGAAGCCTTTAAGTATTTGGGGATTAGTGAACTACAGCGTTGGTCAATATCAGCAACCCCGATACCAATTAGTGATTTCTTTCACCAGCGGCTAGAGCGATTACAGCGATTTGATTTAGAGAGCTTGGAAGTATCCAAATCATTACTGATTGATGCGATTTGTGAGGAGGGCTTGGAGGGGTTCGATCGGCTCAAAGTCTGGAAAGGTGCATATTTAGAGGGAGAAAGGGTTTGCGGCAATGCTGATTATCTAATTGCCGAGCGACGAGCATATCTGGAAGCACCCTATGTCTGTGTGATTGAGGCTAAAAAAGATGATTTTGAACAGGGTGCCGCCCAATGTTTGGTGGAAATGCAAACTTGCCAATGGGTAAATCGGCAGTTGGGGAGAGATTTGATAATTTATGGCATCGTGACCAATGGTGAAGGTTGGAAATTTTACCGG
>JANNEH010000079.1:0-20730 GCA_031378405.1 Synechococcales cyanobacterium OTE_75_metabat_409 | reverse complement strand
GCCGAGGAATTGGTGGGGGCAAAGTGATCGATCGTCTTGATGGAAATGCCCCCACCTTGGTTAGTTGTAGAAGTCGTAAGCTCCGGACAAGAGAAACGCGACTATCGTTACAAACGATCGGAATATGCCGCCAGAGGCATTACAGAGTATTGGATTGTAGATCCATTAACAGCACAGGTGACGGTGTTGGAGTGGATTGATGGATTCTATGAGGAGCAAGTATTTATGGGACTAGATAAAATCAACTCGGCAGTTTTTACCGAGTTGCAGGTGACGGCAGAGCAAGTATTACAGGCATTTTACTAAGTGATATATGGCTAAGTTAAAATCAAAGCCTTGTAATATTTGCCACAAATTAGTCGATATTCGCTATCGCGTTCGATATCAAGAGCAGGGAGACTGGGTGTTATTATGTCCTGACTGTTGGCAAGAAGTTAGTCCAGATAACCCTAGTTATCGTTATGGTGGTACTTGGAAAGCAAAACGGTAAGCAGATGGTCAAGCGATCGACTTATACCGATTGATTTCAACATCATTATTTTCCTCACCTATACTTTAAAATACAACCTAACTTTTATGGACTCAAAAACGCATTGGGAGGCAGTTTACCAAACTAAAGCTGCCCACGAGGTAAGCTGGTATCGATCGCATCTCGACAAATCATTAGCACTAATTGCACAGGCGACCCCAGATCTAAATGCTACGATAATTGATATAGGTGGTGGTGAATCTACACTGGTTGATGACTTAATCGAGCGCGGGTATCAGAGCCTGAGTATTTTAGATCTTGCGCAGACAGCCATCGATACAACTAAACAACGATTAGGCACCCTAGCCGATAGAGTCAACTGGCTAGTTGATGATATTACGATGGTAAACTTACCGCTGCAACAGTACGATCTTTGGCACGATCGAGCGGTGTTTCATTTTCTCACCCTGCCAGAACAACGAATTGCCTATGTCCGACAAGTTTTGCACGCAGTCAAGCCTGGTGGTCATGTAATTATGGCAACTTTTGGTTTAGATGGGCCACAAAAATGCAGTGGGTTAGAGATTGTTCGCTACAGTTCAGACTCACTCCAAGCAGAATTTGGCGATCAATTTCAGTTATTAGAGACAAGTACCGAATTACATGAAACACCATTTCAGACAACTCAGCAATTCCTATATTGTCACTTTCTTGTTACCAAATCTTCGCCTTAACACTAAAATATCAAAATAACCATACCCAACTTTTGTCAGCGGCTCAACCAGCCTGAAAATGTCTGAAGTAATAGCCAGCCGTTTAGGCCGACAATGATTGTTGCAACTGCGTAGGCCATTACCTTGAGCCAGGGAGGATTAACAAATTCGCCCATCAACTGGCGATCGCTAGTAAACATAATGAGTGGAATTACCGCAAAAGAAAGCTGCAAACTTAGGATGACCTGACTCAAAATCAATAAACTAGTCGTACTACCCTCACCGAAAAATATAATAGTCAGCAGTGCTGGTACGATAGCCACCAGTCGAGTCAGCAAGCGCCGCAGCCAAGGTTTTACTCGCAGGTGTAGAAATCCTTCCATCACGATTTGCCCCGCCATGGTTGCCGTTAAGGTCGAATTTTGCCCAGATGCTAATAGGGCGATCGCAAAAATTGCACTGGCTGGGGCAACACCCAACATTGGCGATAATAATTTGTAGGCATCCTGAATTTCGGCGACATCTTGCTTGCCCGAAAAATGGAACACTGCTGCGGCTAAAATCAAAATCGCTGAATTAATAAACAAGGCTAAAGACAAAGCAATTGTTGAATCGATCGTTCCAAATTTAATCGCTTCTCGCTTTTTTGCTGGGGTGTCTTGCCAATTACGAGTTTGGACGATCGATGAGTGGAGATAGAGATTATGCGGCATCACTGTTGCACCTAAAATCCCGATCGCAATATATAGTGCTGCCGGGTTCCTAACAACTTCTACTTGCGGCACATAGCCGCCGAGGATTCCACCTAAATCGGGTTTGGCAAAGATTAATTCAGCGACAAAGCAGCCCCCAATAACAGTGATGATGGTAATCACCAGGGCTTCAATATAACGGAAGCCTTTATTTTGGAGAAACAGCACCACAAATACATCCAAAGCAGTAATACACACGCCCACAGCTAAAGGAATATTAAACAAAAGTTGGAGGGCGATCGCGCTGCCAACTAATTCGGCTAAGTCACAAGCTGAAATCGCAATCTCACACAACACCCAGAGCACAAAACTGACCGGCCTGCTGAAGTTATCCCGACAGGCTTGGGCTAAATCTCGCCCAGTTGCTACCCCCAACTTGACACATAGCGCCTGGAGTAAGATTGCCATCAAATTTGATAACAAAATGATGCTCAACAGACTGTAGCCAAATTTGGCACCGCCAGCTAGGTCGGTTGCCCAGTTACCTGGGTCCATATATCCGACCGAGACAAGATATCCTGGCCCTGCATATGCTAGCAACTTTTTCCAGAAGCTACCTTTTGTTGGTACCGCGACTGTCCGATACACTTCTGGTAATGAAACACTTTGGTCAGTCTGCGACATGAACTGTTCTCATAATTTTCTCATATTCTTCAGGTTAACACATTAAACTGATCAAAAATTCGCTTTTGCGTCTGTGGTTGAACATAATATTCATCCTTGGCTGTAGGCTGGTAAATTAGTAATCAAAATTGATCAGCCCGCCAAAAGCGATCAAAAATAGAGCTGTAACAGTTAAGATAGTTACAGCTCTATTTACTCCTGAGAAATTTGCTAAAGGATTGCCACTTACGCGCCCAAAGCTTCACTCATTTTGCTTGAACAACATCTGACTCCGAATAATCAGGGCATTGTTTTGTTCCGCAGGATCGCCAGCACTTGGTGTCGCACCACTAGTTTCAATCCCTAGCTTGGCAGCAATTTGACGAGCAATTTCCCGGTTTTCGAGTAATAAGCTATTGACTTGTGACAACAGCTCAGTTTCATTTGCAGTGGAAGTAACCATTACGTATGCTTCATCGTTGTGTATTAGATACGGACTGTATCTGTATCCAGACTATAAATAAAGCATCATGGTGTTTGTGTATTAATAGCTACTATTCAAGGTCAATTATGCTATATACGCATTAGTTGATTGCAACATTTGCAATCATAGCCGTCAACTAATAATGAACTGTAGTCGAGACTACTAATTTACATTTAACATGCCTGTAGCTTGAACGTACTGAAATTCGTTACCAGTTAATACGACTGTCTAATCGATCTTCTCAGTTGTTGTTTTGTTGAGGTTATGGCCTAATGATCAAGGGATTACTTTCATTCAAAAATTCATACCGAACCTTGCACCTGACCTGGTTTGCCTTTTTTCTTACCTTTGTCTGCTGGTTCAATTTTGCCCCCTTTGCTACGGTTATTGGTAAAGAATTGAATTTTGATGAGTCGCAGATCAAGACATTATTAATTTGCAACTTGGCAATCACAATTCCTGCCCGAATTGTGATTGGTGCTTTGCTCGACAAGTATGGGCCGCGAATTACCTATTCGATCTTACTAATTTTTGCGATCGTGCCCTGTGTTTTTACGGCTTTGGCACAAGATTTCACCCAAATGGTGATTGCCCGTTTACTGATGGGAATTGTTGGTTCTGGTTTTGTATTGGGAATTCGGATGGTATCAGAGTGGTTCCCACCCAAAGATATTGGGATCGCCCAAGGTATCTATGGTGGTTGGGGTAACTTTGGCGCTTTTGGTGCTGAATTTGCACTACCTTTAATTGCAACAGGAACTGCTTTTCTCGCTGGTGGTGCCACCAATTGGCGACTGACAATCGTCATGACTGGCATAATTGCAGCCACCTATGGTGTCGTTTATTTTAACAGTGTCACCGACACACCGCCAGGTAAAGAATACAAGCGTCCCCAAAAATATGGTGCAATGGAAGTCACCAGTGCTAAAGACTTCTACGGTTTGCTAATTATGAACTTCGGGCTAATCTTTGCCCTCGGTTTGTTAGCATGGCGGTTAGCACAAAAGAAGCTAAACTTTCTCAATCCTGGGCAAATGTATCTCATTTGGTCTTTGCTAGCGGCATTATATGTCTATCAAAGTTATCAAGCTTGGCTAGTCAATCGGGATGTTGTATTGGGTAGAAAACAATTTGCACCAGCCGAACGGTATGAATTTAGCCAGGTGGCGCTGTTACAATTTACTTACATCACCAGCTTTGGCTCTGAACTCGCTGCTGTCTCGATGTTGCCTGTTTTTTTCGAGAAAACATTTGGACTTGAACATGCCGCTGCCGCGATGATTGCTGCTACTTATCCATTCTTGAATCTATTCTCTCGTCCTAGTGGTGGTTTTATCTCCGATAAATTTGGGAGTAGGAAATGGACTATGACAGTAGTAATTGGATTAATCGGGATTGCTTATTTAGCAGCCTATCAAATCAATAAAACGTGGGCTTTACCTGTAGCAGTGGCTGTAACGATGTTGTCGGCCTTATTCGCTCAAGCCGGTTGTGGTGGCACTTATGCAATTGTGCCATTAATCAAGAAGGAAATTACCGGACAAGTTGCGGGAAATGTCGGTGCTTATGGTAACTTCGGTGGTGTCATCTACTTAACTATTTTTAGTTTGACTGATGCACCGACTTTATTTGCGACGATGGGTATCAGTGCCTTGGTATGTGCTTTCATGTGTGCTTTCTTCCTCAAAGAACCGCAAAACTCCTTTGGATTGGATAATGTTCTAGAAGTTGGAATGGGTAGAGTTCGATCGAATATCTAAATTATGTAGATAATCCAAATTGTTACTTACCATCTGAGCAATTTTCATATTGATATCTTCTTCTATCTAGTATCTCTGCTCTCGATCGGCCTTTATTCAATTTCAGGAGAATACAATGTCATCAATGTCCCACGAGCCACCTACTGTTGATGCGACTGATCAATCACCCCCAATGAGTATTGTCGCTCCCATTTTAAGCGATCTGACTTACGCCCAAGTGATGTTCTGGTCGGCAGCTATTGGCGTTGCGGGGGGAATAGTGGCTACTGCTTACTATTACCTAATTGAAGGTTCGATGCACTTGGTATGGACACAAGTGCCAGATCTGCTCCAAGAGTATTTTCCTGGCGAGTTTTTCAGCAAAAACTATGTGTGGATTGCGACTTCGATCGGTGGGTTGCTAGTGGGACTGTCGCTCTATTACATGGGCTTACCTGGGGAAGTTGCCTTTGTCGTAGATAAAGTACACGATCCGGGGCGAATTGATATGAAGCAGACTCCAGCGATGATTGTAGCATCGTTATTCTCGATCGTTGCTGGCGGGAGTGCGGGGCCAGAAGCACCACTGGTGCAGGTAAATGGCAGCATTGGCGGCTGGGTCGGTACCAAGCTAAATCTCTCACTAGCTTCGGTGCGAATTCTCACTTTTTGCGGGATGAGTGCCGCTCTGGGCGCGTTCTTTGGTGCGCCATTGGGTGGGGCGCTGTTCGCACTCGAAATTCCTCACCGACGGGGGTTAGAATATTATGAAGCGATTATTCCGGCAGTGCTATCAGCGATTTTGAGCTTTACAGTATTTCGGTTTAGTACGGGGCTATCGATCGGGGGGATGTACCACTTTGCATCGATTCCACCCTTGACGCTGATGAATCTGCTTGAAGGGGCAATCTTGGGTGCCGTCGGTGCGGCAGTTGCTTTGCTGTTTGTGCTGATATTCCGCACGGTGGGCTATTTAACGGCACCCTTACACCATCAAACAATCTTACTCGCGACGCTAGGCGGATTATCGATCGGTCTGATTGCCCTAGTTTTACCCCAAACATTATTTTTTGGCGAGGCGCAAATCGAAATGGTAATTAAGCATGGTGCTAGCTATGGAATTACGCTGTTGCTGGCGATCGGACTGGCAAAAATGCTAACCATTAGCTGTACCTTGCATTCTGGCTTTCGGGGTGGCTTTATTTTTCCACTGTTTTACATTGGCTCGGTGGTAGGTTTAGCGATTTCGCTAGGTTTCCCCCAAATCCATCCAACGATTGCAATGGTTTGTATGATGGCGGCGGTAAATGTGGCAATTACTAAAACTCCGATTAGCAGTACAGTAATTCTCAGTGTGATTGCCGACACCTCAATGGTTCCTGTCATCGTGATTGCTAGTTTGACTAGTTTCTTACTGACGGTACAGATGTCATTGATTAAAACGCAGCGATCTCGTACCGTAACAGCCGGAGAATATCAGCCCACCACTGCGGTGCCATCGATCAAAAGTTTTGCAGGTTTCCTTAAGGGGTGAAAATGATGTCATAAGGCATACCCATAAGAGATTAAACTGATCAAAAATTCGCTTTTGCGTCGGTGGTTGACCATAATACTCATCCTTGGCTGTAGGCTGGTAAATTAGTAATCAAAGTTTTGGTAATTGCACAGTAAAACAACTTCCACTGTTAAGTTTACTGATGACAGCGACCAAACCACCATGACTTTGGGTAATAGCTTGAACGATCGATAGACCTAAGCCAGAACCCTCTTGTCGATAGGTACGAGATTGATCGGCTCGCCAAAAGCGATCGAAAACTCGCTCTACATGTTCTGGAGCAATGCCAACTCCAGTATCGATGATTTTTATCACAGCGTTCTTGCCACTAGTACTAACCACAATCGAGATATTTCCACCCGGGGGAGTATGCTGGATGGCATTGACAACAAGGTTGGTAAAAAGGCGAGTGAGCTGATCACTATTGCCCCAGGTGTAAATTGGCTGTAGGTTGGTCTCAACATTGATTGAAACTTGCTTACCAACAGCGACAGCACCATAAAGATTTCCTAAATTATTGAGTAGCTCCACCAAATTAACTCGCTCACAGAGCTGCTGTGGTAATCGGTCAGCCCGAGCCAGCAACAACAAATCTTCAGTGAGTCGCACCATTTGATTGGTGGCACTAGTAATAGCTTGTAAGCTTTCAGCATCATCTGGTCGCATTCCCTCGGGGTATTTAAGTGAAACTTCGGCATTGCTTTGAATTGCCATCAGAGGACTACGCAGTTCATGAGCAGCATCAGCCGTAAACTGCTTGAGCCGATCAAAGCTTTCTTCGATCGGCTTCATGGCCTGCTGGGTCAACCAAATCCCCCCCACCCCACTGAGCACGATGGCCATAGCTACTCCCAGCCCCAGACCCACATCTAGCTTGCGTAAAGCTTCATCATTTTCTGCTAAAGATTGACTGACTCGGGCATAGCCAATCAATTGCCCATTACTCAAAATTGGTATAGTTAAACCTTGAATACGGGGATTTCCTGGCTGGGTGACAAATTTCTGATCTGTGGCGAGTGGTAAATTTAATATGGCTTTTCCTTGGCTACCCACCATTTTTTTTTGTAAATCAAACCACTGGATCGCCTGTTCGTACTGATCTAAATTGGTAGCGGCATAATCTCCGCCAGTTACCAACTGACCATTTTCTAAATCAGCACTAGCAATCACCCCTTCACTTAGGGTAGTAAGTTGAGAGTGAATTTGGTTGGTTTGGACATGAGCAAAAATTAACCGCACGGCAACTCCAAAAGTGCCCAAAGTAGCAGAGAGAGCCAAAAGATAGTAAAGCAATAGCCGTTGACGAATCGATCGAAACATCATTTACTCCCTTGAGCCAGCCGATATCCCATTCCATATACAGTTTCAATCAGGTCATCTTCAGCACCACTAGCCTTGAGCTTACGACGTAAGTTATTGATATGAGTTTTAATAGTTTCTTCACCAGCAGTCTGGTCAAAATTCCAGATTTTATCGAGCAAGTCTGTGCGGGTAAAGGTCTGAGTCGGCTGGCGGAGTAAGCACTCCAAAATTCCATATTCTTTGGGTGTCAGCGTTAGTGGTTTGCTGTTGTAGAAAATGCGGCTGGCATTCACATCAAGCCGCAGCAACCCATGATTAATAGTTACTGGCTTGAGTTCAGTGGTGCGCCGTGCCAATGCCCGAATATGAGCCGCTAGTTCTTCCAGAGCAAATGGTTTGATCAAGTAATCATCAGCTCCAGCATCTAGGCCAAGAATTTTATCAGAAGTGGTGTCACGGGCAGTTAGCATTAAAATTAGCGATTTACAACCATGTGCTCGCAGTCTTTGGCAAAGAGTGATGCCATCAATATGTGGCAGCATGATGTCTAACAAAATCAGGTCATAGTCAGCAGTAGTAGCAAAATTCCAACCTTCTTGACCGTCTTTGGCCACATCAATTGCATGGTATTGATGCCGTAGATCTTTAGCTAATGGTCGAGAAATGCGATCGTCATCCTCAATTATCAAGATTTTCATGGTTCATCAGAAGTAGCAGTACCAGTTTTTTGGATTCTCAGCAGTCCAATACAAGTTATAAGCCATAGCCAGCCGGTAATGTAACCGGCGATAATATCTGTGGGGTAATGAACTCCCAGGTATAAACGGCTAAAGCCGATCGACCCGATCAACAGTATGGAGCAAGCATATATGCCTTTGGCATGATGTGGGCGATGTGTGGCATAAAAATAGGCTAAGAGTCCGTAGAGAACGATCGATCCAATGGCATGACCACTAGGAAAGCCAAAAGAAGTTTCGTGGAGCAAAGATGGCCATAGAGTTGGGCGGGGGCGAGTAAAGATGAGCTTCATCCCTTGATTTAAGATGAGTGCTCCGACACAAGCCAAGATTAAAATTTTGATTTCGGGGAATCGTCGCTGCCATAATAGTAAGCCCATGCTTAAAACTATAATAATCACTACAAATTCTGGATCGCCGAGGCTAGTGACACTAAGCATGATTCGATCCAAAGCCGGACTTGCCCACTGATGAATAGTAACTAATATTTTGGTGTCTAACGACCAAGATTCCTTTTGCCATATTTCCTGGCATAACTTGGCTAAAAGCACGATACAGAGTAGTATGACGCTTTTCAAGAGATTATGAAACTTCATGATAGGAGAGGTGAATCGATATTTCATGAAGTTTATCTCTCAATTGATGACAGTGCAGATTTTTTTTGTTGCAGGCTCAGATAAATAATTAAGCTGGTAATGACCGAAAGAAAAAGGATGCTGGTACTGACCACTCCTAGACCGTAGCCGCCATTTTTAGCAGGTTGAGATAGAAAGTCACCGATCGATGCTCCTAGTGGCCGGGTTAAAATATAGGCCAGCCAGAAAGCTAGCACTCCATTCATTTTTAGATAGTAATAGGCAGTGGTGATCACTGCGATTGCAGCCGCAAAGATAATGACCGACAGAGCATATCCTAGTTTCAGTGATTCTGCTAAAAAGTCGCCAGTTGCTGTGCCCAATACAAATGTACACAAGATGGCCATCCAGTAGAATAGCTCTCTTTTAGTTGTATCGATCGAGTGCATGGCTAATGTTTTTTCATTTCCATACCACAGGGCGAAAATCATTAATAGAGCAATGCTGAAAACTATGTTGATATTGACTAAACTGAACTTTAACTCATCGATTAATCTATCTGTAATGAGTGTGCCAGTGACGCTCATTAATACAACTACCATCCAATAGCTCACGGGCACGTAGCGCTTTAGCCGCAATTGATTGAAAAGTATCAGCAGCAGAACACCTCCCATAATGTAAGACGTAATTCCTAAGCCTAAATTTAAGTTTGTTGATAAATAATCTGCACCAGTTTCGCCTACGGTGGTAGCTAAAACTTTAATCACCCAGAAAGAGAAAATAACCTCTGGGACTCTGTTAATTGAATTTTTCATAAAATTTACTATGGGTGTTTAAATTACTATTAATACAAGGGGTCATCATATGGAGGGATAGAATATTTTTCTACAGATGTCGAATAACTAAGGATTTGATTTTGGTGGTTAAGTGTTAGCCATAGGGAGAAAGTTCTAGCATTTCTCCTAGTTCTTTTTACCCCGTATCTGGTTTTATTCATCATTTACTACTTACTCATTTGACTTACTGAGTATTTGCTCTGACAGCATAATTCTCAAAAGTAAAGAAATTGTCAAGTTTTAAATATTGGTCAAGAAAAGAAGGAGCCGCTGCCTACTCTTTTTTAGCCAAGATGGTTGTAGAAGAGTAGGTAGTGGTCAATCTAGTGTTGTTGATTGAAGATTATCTTTACTGGTTCAAAGAGCTGATAACTACTTTTGATCATCGTTAGTCTTGAAGATCAGTGACCCGAATGCTGCTATTAGGGTGCGTGGTTGTTTCATCCGAGCTATTGACCACTTCGGTGTACAACACTCTACCGTCACCTGCATCTACTTTTACTTCTGTTTGACCGATGGTGACAGCATAGAGTAAGTTACCATCTTCATTTTCTAGTTTGACATTGCTGGCGCGACTGCCTAAGCTAGCTTCAGCAAATTGCTGGGCTTGTAAAGCAGAGATTTTGGCCAAGGATTTCAGTTTGGCTGACTCTTGGGCATCATCATCAGTCTCACCGTCGCCATCACTGACCTCGGCTAGGTTCATAATTTTTGCTGGAATAGCAGCTACGATTTTTTCTTGGTTGGCATAAGCTAGGCTGCTGATGCCAGCTAAACTAACGATGCCGATCGCAGTAGAGACAACAAGCATTTTAGGAGAAATTTTCATTGGATTTCTTTTCGGTTGATTGAGGTTTATGGATGTACTCTAGCTGCCAAAAGTCAAGAAATCGTCAAGTTTTGAAGAGTCTGCTACATTGTCACAGAGTGGCAGCTTAGTCGCAAAAGTACTACCTTGCTGAAACTGACTCATCTCCACTGTGCTGCCGTAACTAGTAACGATCGGCTTAAGATCTTAATCGATCAGAATATACTGCCAGAGGCATTGCCGAGTATTGGATTGTAGATCCATTAACAGCACGGGTGACAGTGTTGGAGTGGATTGACGGATGCTACGAGGAGCAAGTATTTACGGAGCTAGATAAAACCAACTCGGCAGTTTTTACCAAGTGGCAAGCGACGGCAGGGCAGGTTTGGATGATTTTGATATGCTATCAAAATCTCCGACAGACTTTTTGAGCAACTTTGAGAAAATTAACCAAAAACTGTGAATAATAGCAACTAAGATATAGAAACGGGTTTTACTCATATCCCATCGGAGGTTCTGTTATGTCAGCTCAGACTTTAGTCAACAACGTTAGCAATCTAACCCCAGAAGACGTTGAACAATTAGCAGCACGCCTCGAAGAAGACGCTTATAGCAACCCCTTCGATGGTTTGGAAGACTGGCATCTGCTGCGCGCTGTGGCCTTTCAAAAGCCCGAGCTAGTCGAGCCATATCTGCATTTGCTTGATATGGAAGCCTACGACGAGTCCTAAACAGTGGAGTCTGCCGTTCATCCTACCCGCCTACTGATATCGATCGGTGGCGGTATTGCTGCGTACAAAGTTTGTACCGTTATTTCTACTCTGTTTCAACAGGGCATGGAAGTGCGAGTGATCCTCACTGAATCAGCACAGCACTTTATTACCCCCCTAACTGTCTCGACCTTGGCACGTCAGCGGGCTTATACCGATGCTGATTTTTGGGCAGCGGCGGCTCGACCACTGCATATTGAACTGGGCGAATGGGCTGATGTGATGTTGGTCGCGCCACTGACTGCGAATACCTTGGGGAAACTAGCTTACGGCTTGGCGGATAACCTTTTGACCAATACTGTTTTGGCTTCTAATTGTCCTGTCTTATTGGCTCCAGCGATGAACACCGATATGTGGGAGCAATTGGCAGTCCAGCGTAACCGTCGCTTGTTAAGCGAAGACCCCCGTTATCATTGGTGCAACTTGGGAGAGGGTTTGTTGGCTTGCGATCGAGTGGGTAAAGGACGCATGGCCGAGCCAGCATCGATTATGACTCATTTGCAATCGTTGCTAATTAGTGGTGGCAAGCAAGACTTATTGGGGAAACAGATCTTGATCAGTACTGGCGGCACCAAAGAATTTTTAGACCCAGTGCGATTTTTAGGCAATCCGGCCACTGGCAAAATGGGACTGGCGATCGCCCAAGCTGCTGCTCATCGCGGTGCCAGCGTGAAACTGGTCTACGGTAACCTACCAGATCAACCCACTGAACCCAATATTCAAACCATCTTTACCCCCACTAGCGATCGCATGGCCGCTGCCCTGTTTGAGCATTTTCCTGCTGCCGATGTAACTTTTATGGCTGCGGCAGTGGCTGATGTGCGTCCGGCTAGCTATAGCAGTAGTAAACTTGCCAAGAAAGATTTGCCCACCGCCATTCCAGTTGTAGATGTGCTGGATATCGCTGCTGAATTAGGGCGACGGAAGCAGCCTCAGCAAAAGCTGATTGGCTTTGCCGCCCAAACCGGCGATATTATTACTCCCGCTAAATCTAAGTTAGAGCGGAAGGGTTTGGATGCGATCGTGGCCAATCCGATCGATTTGCCCGATGGTGGCTTTGGTAGCGATCACAACCGGGCAGTGTGGATAGATCGAGCTGGTCAGCAAATTACCATTCCCCATTGCTCCAAGCTGGCGATGGCACATCGGTTACTAGATTTAAGCCACACCATCAACTCCACCTAAGTTGGTGAGCGCAATTATTGAGAATATTAGATAACGTTTGAAATCCAGATGGTGGGCACTGCCCACCCTACAATTCCTCTATCAACTCAACGTCATACCAATATCAAAAACAATGATTGCCGATGGTTTCGCTACTATAGATTTGCAGACCCAACAATTTCCAGGATCATCTATGACAGCCAATTTTCAAGCTGAAGTTTTTCAAAACTCCTATCTGCCCGCTGGTAGTAGCGAAGTTCATGCCATTATGACCGTCTCTACTTTGGGAGCAGCGGTAGGTGCTGCCCCGGCCAGCAGCGGCGAAAGGCTGTTTGGGATTATTTGTGATACCTCCGGTTCGATGGATGGAGCCAAAATCCAAGCTGCCAAAAAGGCTATTATTCAACTGGTAGAAATGTTGCCAGCCGATGTGAGCTTTTTTATTGTTGGTGGTGCTAGCAAAGCTCAGGTGATTGTCCCGGTCACTCAGGCCACAGCAGCCAATAAAGATCGGGCAATGATGTTAGTACGCTCCGAGATTAGGGCTAACGGTGGTACGCGGATTTCTACTTGGTTGGATGCAGCCTATGAGCAGTTTCAGACCAGACCTAATGCAATTCGCCAAGCTCTTTTGTTAACTGATGGTCAAAATGATCTTAGTGACATGAAAGATCTGGACAATAGCTTACAAAACTGTAAAGGCATTTTTCAGTGTGACTGTCGGGGGGTGGGTACCGACTGGCAAGTGAAACAATTACAGGCGATCGCCGATCGGTTGCTAGGTACCACCGATATTATTGCCGCTCCTGATCAAATTGCTAGCGACTTTCAAACAATTTTGGGCAAAGCCCTAGGTAAAAATGTTGCCGATGTCAAACTGCGACTCTGGAGTCCCCAGGGTGCGAATATTTTGTACTGTAAACAGGTCAGCCCTGGCCTTCTGGACTTAACCGCCCAGCGACTCAATCCCCAAACCTTAGATTATCCGACCGGCGCTTGGGCAGCGCAAGAATCGCGAGACTACCACTTTTGTATTCAGGTGACTCCCGGCAATATTGGGGATGAAATGCTGGCTGGTCGCGCCAGCTTAATTGCCACTACCGGCGGTGTGGAAACCAAAATCGCCGAGGGCAAAATCTTGGCAAGTTGGACTGAAGACGAAGCTAAATCTACTCGGATCGATCGCACCGTAGCACACTATACTGGTCAAGCAGAGCTGGCTCAGTCAATTCAAGAAGGCTTAGCAGCCCGTAACGCTGGTAATATGGAAGTGGCTACCATCAAACTAGAGCGCGCGGTGCAACTGGCTCAAGCATCGGGTAACGAAGCCACCACCAAACTTTTACGATCAGTAGTAGATATCGATGAAGCTGGTACCGTCCGTCTGAAGCGCAGCGTCGAAAAGCTCGATGAAATGGCACTAGAAACTCGCTCAACTGTGACTACCCGTATTCCAAAGTTGTAACTTATAGCTGTATATGACTACTTTTCCTTGTCCCCAAGGTCATCAATCGATCGATGCTGATTACTGCTCACAATGCGGCAGCAAAATTCTTGATCCGGCAGATTTAGCTGTGAATACACCGGTAGCTCCGCAACCTGCGGCGATTTCAACAGCAAAGCCCCAGGCTTTAGACCTCTGCCCAGTCTGTGCGACCCCTCGTACCCCTGGCAACTTCTGCGAAGCCTGTGGCTACAATTTCCTCACTGGTACAGCGGCTGAAATTGTGGTAGATACCAAGAACTGGCAAATCGAGATTTCCACCAACTCTCAGGTTGCTACTCCCGAAAGCCCCACCCCACCATTGCGACCGATCCAACTGATCGAGTTAGCGGTGGGGAGTTATTTGATCGGTCGCACCAGCCAAGCTAGAGCGATCCATCCGCAGATTTCGCTAGATTTTGATGATGCTATTTCTCATCGTCATGCCCTGATCGAACTCCGTGCCGATCGATCCCTAGTATTGCGAGATATTGGTTCAGCCAACGGTACTTACCTCAATGGCCACGAGATTCCGCTTACTCGTGATGTGCCCTTGCAAACCGGAGATATCGTCACTATTGGTCACTGGACAAAATTAACTATTATCACAAAATAACTATGACTGATACTCGCCCCACTTTATATGTATCCATCACTAATCATGGGTTTGGCCATGCGGCTCGAACTTCAGCCGTGGCGGGTTTGGTACAAAAATTGTTACCGGAGGTCAAGCTAATTATTGCCACTACGGCTCCGCGCTGGTTGGTAGCCAGCTATATTACTGGAGATTTTATTTATCATCCTTGTGGTCATGATGTAGGAGTAATTCAGGCAGATAGTTTGCAGATGGATTTACCAGCGACTTTAGCTGCTTGGCAAAAAATTCTCGATCGACAGGAGGAAATCATTAGTAATGAAGCCGCTTTTTTGTGCCAAGAAGGCGTAGATCTGGTCTTTGCCGATATTCCGCCGCTGGCTACGTTGATTGCCCATCGAGCTGAGGTACCTTGTTGGGCGGCCACTAATTTTGGCTGGGATTTCATTTATCGGGAGTGGGGTGCAGACTTTGCAGCACTGACGGAGTGGATCGGTAACTGCTATGGTCAATGCGATCGGCTGTTTCATTTGCCATTGTCAGAATCTTTAGATCGTTTCCCGGTGCGCGAGCCTGCGGGGTTAACCGGAGGCAAACCTCGTTACGCAGCGATGGATGTGTGGCAAGATTTGAGGTTAGAGCAAGTTGGAAACACAATACTGATGGTGTTTGGGGGGTTGGGGTTACAAGCGATTCCCTATGAGAATGTGGGTATGTTTCCCGATTGGCAGTTTCTGACTTTTGATCGATCGGCACCCCAGTTACCAAATCTGCGCTGTATTCCAGATCCCTCTAACGATGGCAGTGTTCGATGCTATCGCCCAGTAGATATTTTTCCGATCTGCGATCTGGTGGTGTCGAAGCCCGGTTATACAACCTACGCCGAAGCAATGATTGCTGATATACCAGTGGCGACGATTCCCCGCAGTGGTTTTGCGGAGTCGGCGATCATTCAGGCCGGACTGCAAGATTACAGCCACCATCAAATTATTGATTCGGCAGATTTCTTCACTGGCTCTTGGGATTTTTTGCGCCAGCCAGTATTGCCACCGCGCAGTGGTCAAAGTTTACCCAAGGATGGCACCGAGCAAGTCGCCCAGGCGATCGTCGATTTTCTCAAGTCATAATTCCAGAACGTTGAAATCTATGAGATGAGTTAAACTAGTTGAGATCGAGTTAGCGAGGCTAATTTATATGACAACTTCGCGGCTGGTTAAAGGTTCTAAGTCATTGGTGACAATAGAGCTATATGTTAGATAGATCTGCACTTTTTGAGCAAGCTACATCTTTACTGATATATCGCCAGCTTTTCGCCGATCGACCTGGCCTACTCAGCATCTCATTATTAAATTCTGATGATGCCACCACCTACAGCCAATGGTTTTGCGAACTCGCCGATCGAAATCTGGGCTGGCAAGACTACCTGTTCGATCGATTAACCACCGCCGATAACCCCTTCACCCGCCAGATCCAACATACCGATTGGTCAGAAATTCCCCTAGCACTGCAACAGGCCGTCCAACAAGACCTCCGATCGATCCAGCAACTGTACTTTCAAGGCTGTGCTGGGATTGGTCAAAGTCAGGCCGTGCTCTGGCAAAATACCATCACCTTACCGGCCAAACCTGCTGCCGCTCAGCTTCGATCGCTACTGCACGAAACTAGTGACTGGGTAAAGCTTTTACCAGAACTAATTGCCTATTATCGCCAGTGGGGGACGGGGATGTTTGCCGAGTTTCGGGCTTTCCGCTGGCAAGATCGCCAACTGCAAGGTATTCACGACCCAGACCCCATAGAACTCATTAATTTAGTGGGTTATGAATGGCAGCAACAGGCTCTAGTGAAAAACACCGCAGCCTTGATGGCCGGATACCCAGCACTGAATGTGCTGCTCTATGGCAGTCGTGGTACTGGTAAGTCTTCTTTAGTTAAAGCCTTGTTACCAGAATTTGGCGATCGAGGCTTGCGTCTAATTGAAGTCCCCAAACAAGAACTAATCGAGCTGCCCCAGATTTTAGAGCAACTGCGCGGATTGCCCCAAAAGTTTATTGTGTTTGTCGATGACCTATCTTTCGAGGCCGATGAAGCTGCCTTTAAATCTCTCAAAGTAGTGCTAGAAGGCGGTGTGGTCAACAGACCTAGCAATCTTGCCGTCTATGCCACTTCCAACCGCCGTCATTTGATTCGAGAATTTTTTGCCGATCGACCACGCCCTCAAGACAGTGATGAAGTACATCAATGGGATACCGTCCAAGAAAAGCTCTCCTTTGGCGATCGGTTTGGTCTGACTTTAACCTTCGAGCCAGCCGACCAAGATACTTACCTACATATCGTGCATCATTTGGCAGCAAATATTCCGATCGATCCTGCTGACTTAGATTTCCGAGCATTACAGTGGGCTACCCAACAAAATGGTCGATCAGGGCGCACGGCTCGACAGTTTGTGGACTTTCTTTGGGCTGAATATCGGTAAACTTCCCTAGTCGAGTGGAGGGGTAGGCACTCCTACTGCTAAGTAGAAATAATAAATTTGGTACACCACTGCCTATATGAAAGAAAAGGGGGTAATATAAAGAAAATGTTAAATTTCCAGTGAGAGCTGTGTTGAACAATATTCTCATTGACCCCCCCATCCTGCG
Source organism: Synechococcales cyanobacterium OTE_75_metabat_409 (assembly GCA_031378405.1). Taxonomy (GTDB): domain Bacteria; phylum Cyanobacteriota; class Cyanobacteriia; order Cyanobacteriales; family Chamaesiphonaceae; genus JAAFHZ01. The sequence continues at coordinate 3,506 of JANNEH010000079.1, read as the reverse complement.
TCTGCTGTGGTCGATCGCTTCGAGTATCCACTATCAAGACTTGTTGAGTTTGCCTGATGCTGAGCTGTCTCAGCGCATTATTCAGGAAGTTAGTTGTCGCTTACCTCTAGACGCAGAACAGTGCGGCAACCTAAATGCTTATCTCAGTGGCAAAATAATGCTGATTCGAGATTTGGCTGAATCTGCCTAGATTCGATCAATCACTAATGCAATTTTATCCAATATTTTATACATACCAAGATCCCCGCTCTCAACAGCGGGGATTTTTAACAATCTTCAGCAAAGCAATAAAAACGTATTGCATAATATTGCCCAGCAAGAATTTTGGCAAAGGACTATAATTTCTTAAAGAAACGTAACAAAATATTGGCATGGCAAAGATCGTCGTAGTTGGAGCAGGAATTGGCGGTGCGACCACCGCAGCCCTATTAGCCAAACGGGGTCACGAAGTAGTAGTTTTTGATCAGGCGATCGTTCCCGGTGGCTGCGCCTCGACCTTTCAGCGACGCGGCTACACCTTTGATGTCGGTGCCACCCAAGTAGCAGGGCTAGAACCGGGCGGCATCCATCACCGTATTTTCAGCGAACTGGAAATTGACTTACCTCCGGCCACTATATGTGACCCCGCCTGTGCGGTATTTTTACCGGGTGAAACCACCCCCATCTCGGTCTGGCACGATCCGCAGCGTTGGCAAGCTGAACGTGAACAGCAGTTTCCGGGCAGCGAAGTATTTTGGAATTTATTACAAAAACTGTTCGAGATTAGCTGGCAATTCCAAAGCCGTGACCCAGTGCTACCACCGCGCAGTCTCTGGGATATTGGTCAGCTCTTGGCAGCAGTGAGGCCAGATACTTTACTGACGGTACCCTTTACTTTAGCCACCGTAGGCGATGCCTTAAATTTGCTGGGGCTGGGAAACAATCGTCGTCTACGGTTATTTTTAGATCTGCAACTCAAGCTTTATTCCCAAGTGACCGCCGCCGAAACGGCCTTGCTATATGCCGCAACGGCATTGGGAGTCTCCCAGGCACCCCAGGGCTTGTACCACTTAAATGGCAGTATGCAAACCTTGGTCGATCGATTAATAGCTTCCCTAGAACGGGATGGCGGCAAGCTGTTTATGCGTCACCAAGTCACTGAAATCCAAACCAATAGTAAAGGCGCGACTGGGGTAGTGGTAGCCAACAGCAAAACCGGTGAGAGCTGGGTCGAGTCTGCTAACTATGTAGTGGCCAATGTACCAATTCAAAATTTAGCCAAGATGGTTACTGAGCAAAGTCGCAGTAACCATGCTTCGATGTCGATCGATCACCAAGATTCTGTGAAATCTTGGGGCTGGCAAAACTATCAGCGAGGAGTAGCTAAACTACCCACGCCATCGGCAGCTTTTGTGATTTATTTAGGAGTTGATCGATCGACCATCCCTGCCGACTGCCCACCTCACCTCCAGTTTCTCTATGACGAAAACGGTGTGATTGGCGAAAACAATTCACTGTTTGTCTCGGTCAGCAAAGAAGGCGATGGTCGCGCACCTGCGGGCAAAGCCACAATTATTGCTTCGACCTTTACAGATCCTGATAAATGGTACGGAGCCGATGCAGATGTGGTGGCTTTGAAGGCAGAGTACACCAAGGGAGCGATCGATCGCCTCTCCAATTATTTCCATTTAAACCCCGCATACATAGAAGTCTGTGAAGCCGGTACACCTCAGACTTTCGAGAAATTCACTGGTCGCTACCGTGGGTATGTCGGTGGAGTAGGTCAGCGGGTGGCAACTTTTGGACCGTTTGGCGTGGCTAATCGCACCCCGGTCGATGGTTTATGGTTAGTCGGTGATTCCACACATCCCGGCGAGGGTACCGCAGGAGTCAGTTATTCGGCGTTGACGGTAGTAAGACAAATTGACCAATGGCTCGATCGATAACCAGCCTTGTTTAAAAGGAATCAATAAAATATTTATAGTGCTATTGACACAATGAAAATATTGTATGAGAATCATAAGTATATGCAACACAATCGTTGTATTGTTTTTATGGACATCCAGTGTGTGATTATGAAATTTGTTTTGTGCTTTAAAAATCTTAAAAGGATAAATATCCATGCTCCAATTCACAACAAATGGCACCCTGCCATCTGGAATTCATTTGGCCACTTGGCAGCAAGTTGAGGAGCTACTAGCTTTTAACGATCGCCGTCGAGAATTACTCTCAGGATTAAAAAGAGCCTGTGTAATGTTGAAACAAGCAGGATGTCAAAAAATCTATATTGGCGGCAGCTTTGTGACCACAAAATTAATCCCCGGCGACATCGATGTTTGCTGGGAAGATGATGGCGTGGACTTTGCAAAACTTAAAGACTTAGATCCAGTTTTGTTAGATTTTGATAACGAGCAAGCCGCTCAGAAAGCCAAGTATGGTGGAGAATTTTTTCCAGCCAGCTTGCCAACCCGTAAAAATGGCAAAACCCATCTTGAATTCTTTCAGGAAGATAGAGACGGCAACCCGAAAGGGATCATTGTCATCGACCTCTCCATAACCAGTTGAAAGGGTCGTACCCTTTGATATATATGATTTTTAACGAAAGACAATATGGCATTACCCAAGCCCAACTCAAAAAATTCCAGGTCGCCGTAACTGAAATGGCCACCGAGGCAGAATCTGCCACCGATCTGAATCAACAATTGCGCTATCAGGCTCATCTGGATGCCATGAATAGCCAAATCAGAACATTGCAAAAAGAGTTGCAAGAATACCAAAAGCTCAAAGCAGGTAAAATCACTAAACTAAACTTTGATTCTTTGACCCAGTTACCCGAAGCATTGATCAAAGCCAGGATTGTGCGCGGTTTAACCCAAGAACAATTGGGAGAAATCATGGGTCTAAAAGCTCAACAAATCCAGCGTTATGAAGCGACTTTGTACGCCGGTGCCAGCCTGACAAAAATCATTGCTGTTCAAAAAGCGCTAAATATCGAAATTAAAGAGGAAGTAGTCTTCAATTGAATTCTATCTACCTACTTCCATTTAAACCCCGCGTACATAAAAGTCGGTGATTCAACGCATCCTGGTGAAGGCACAGCCGGAGTCAGTTATTCAGCATTGACGGTGGTGAGACAAATTGATCAGTTATAATAGTCAGCCTTATACCATTTTGCACTGTGACTGTCTCCCACCCAGCCATTACCTACGATACTGCGACGATCAACCGTGCCGATCGGGCATTTCTCTGTTCGCCCTTTCAGCTAAAAGTTTTGCAAGACATGCGCTACAGCGGTTTGTCGATCACCAAGATCACCGGCAATAGCGGCGTGGAACTAGGCTATACCAAACGCAAAATGCCTGAACTAATTGCCGAAGACAATATGGTGTGGTTGATCCAAGTGGGGATGCTGCGTCGGGAAGTCGATGGTCAAGGCTTAACTGACAGTTTTCGCCTCACACCCTTGGGCTGGCAGATTGTCAACAAATGGGACGGTCAGACTTTGCCGCAGCCGCGTAAACGCGATC
>JANNEH010000310.1:0-2085 GCA_031378405.1 Synechococcales cyanobacterium OTE_75_metabat_409 | reverse complement strand
CCCAAATAAAAGAATTCAACCCTGACTACAGAGGAAAGTAGATCACTATGAAGGAAGGCAGCATCATTCTAATTGAGATGATTCAGGCAGATGGACAGTGCAAAAAGCGTCCAGCTTTGATTCTAAGGAGATTACCCAAATTCAAACCCATAGACAATGAATAAACAGATCAATTTGTTCCCCTTGTATCTAGGCAAGCCTGAAAAGCCTCTAAGATTTCAGCAGTAGTGTGGAGACGATTGTAATTCATAGGATTATAGCTAATCGACAACTTCAATGACATCTATCCTAGTAGATTCCCTTTGCCGGTGCAGCCATCTAGGCGATCGCGCAACGAAAATTTACACTTGGACTCCACAGCACTTATCCAAAATATTGAGATGATCGATGTTCAAGAACTATTCAATGGTTGGGTCAGCGTAGTAATTCTTGGAAATACTTGTGTTGCAGATATTTGATTTACTTCGTAGGCGCTACTTTATAAATGATTAATGATGGTGCACCAATTCAAAGATTGCCTCTTTAACGATAACTCTAGACAAGAAGTCTATCGTAAAGTATTGTAAATATGCGGGTGTTTGGTATGGCTAGTTTAGCATCACCATGATCTTACTGGTCAACAATAAGCCCACATCAACAAAGTGCTCTAAATTCTACTACTCCACATTATGAATTTACCAAATTTGAATGGTTCTCTACTCGATCTACCCCCTATCAATGATTTTTTTGCACTGAGTCCAGTCATACTAAGGAATGAAGCAGCAGCAACATTAAAATCGGCTGTTCAGTCAGTAGCTTCACCGATCGTGCATTTTGATGAGCCAATTTCAAACCTTTTAGCAGCTACTCCCCCTAGCTTAGAGCTAAAGCCATTAGTAACATTTAATCCACCACCGCCTGCCGATGGGATTTTTTTCGTGGGTTCTACAGGGGAAGTTGCAGTAGATTTCTTAGCAGATTCTGGCTTGTACCACAGTCAAGTTGCTCTTTTCAGCCTCACTGGCATGGAGTCAATGATCAAGGGTTCTAATGAGTTTGTCAATACAGCCTTAACCCGCGCTTTGAGCAATTCCAAGCAAGGTCGTCTGATTATTGATGACTTTGCAGCAGGAGCAAAGATCACAGCTCCTTTGGGTGAAACCAACTTTAATGACGGTGCTTATCTAGGGGGTAGAAAGTTTAGCTTCAATCCTGGCGATCGATTAGGAATGTTGATGGTTTCTAATGCCACCCTGGCAGAGGCATTGCAGGATCTGTCTAAAAACAGACCGTTGTTTTCGATGGCTGATGCAAATATTCAGCAGGTCAAACAGTTTGGACAGCTTCGCTCTAATGTCTTTGGCTGGGAAGATATTGCTGGTGGTGGCGATCGAGACTATAACGATCTAGTGTTGTCTTTAGGAAATGTGAGTGGTGCCGCGATCGAAGCTAAAACCCTCATGGCTTCAGCAAACCAATGGTACAACCTCACCCCAGCGCAGCCCTTGTTTATAGAACCATCATCGCTAGTTTTTGATAATATCGCAGAATTTACGGCCTCTGGATATGGACTAAACATTGGCTACTTACCATGCTTGACCATTCCAGCAGCTCCAGATGGGACTTGGAACAACACCATTAATAGTTTTGATGTAGCGGCTTTTGTTGCTGATGTAGCAGATACCGGCGCTGCCTATGTGATTTTTTCGGTAGGTCAGACCTCTGGCTACTATGCTGCTCCCAATCAAACCTATTTAGACATTACTGGTACCAAACCAGGTCAATATGTACCCCAGCGTGATCTGGTGCAAGAAATTGCCCAAGGTCTGAAAAAAATCGGGGTGGCTACGTTGGTCTATGTGGCCGCAGAAGGCCCAACTGCTGCTCCAGCCCAAATTATCAATGGTTTTCCTCTGCGCTCCGATCGGGCGGATGATCCAGATTTTCGCAGTAGGTTTAATCTGGTAATCCAGGAGTGGTCTCAGCGCTGGGGGAGTGATATAGCAGGTTGGTGGATTGATGGTGCTTGGGTGAATGGCTATACCAATGAGGTTGATGGGCGCACCAATTTGAATGCTTTAATTGCGGCGGCGAAGTCGGGGAATT
>JANNEH010000301.1:0-6244 GCA_031378405.1 Synechococcales cyanobacterium OTE_75_metabat_409 | reverse complement strand
TGGGGCAAACAACAAATCATCGGCGTTTAAATGCAAGACATGACTACCAGTAGCTAGCTTGGTGCCCTTGTTCATGGCGCTGTAAATACCAGTATCTGGTTCACTCACCCAATAATTAATGTAGTCATCATATTTGGCAATGATTTCTAGGGTGCGATCGGTTGATCCGCCATCTATAATAATGTACTCCAAGTTTTCATAAGACTGATTAATCACCGACTGAATTGTCTGTTCTAGATACTTTTCGCCGTTGTAGACTACTGTAACGATCGACAGTAGGGGCTGGGTACTATCAACATTTTTAAACAATCCCTTAGTCCGCAAACCGCCCTGGATTACTCCCGGCAACGTCAACATAGTCGAGAACTCTCGTTGAATAGTGGAAGCTTGCTGGATCAACTTAGCCGTAGTCCCATAGCCTGCAACTGGTTTTTGTTGATCTGGCAACGAAAAAGGATGTGGCTCTTGGGTATAAATATGGGTAATACTACTCCAAGCTCGCCCCAGCAAAAAATCTTTTGAGACTGGCCGAATCCCTTGGTAGAGCATAGTCATCATTGGGTCACAGAGATAAATAATTAGCTTGTGGCGTTCTGTAGTTAAATTAGCCAATAGCTGCTCTGCTGTCCAGCCAAAATCAAACAACTCTTGGTTGAAAATAATCTCATTGTTAGCCCAGCGAATATCGATATCATAGAGCTGTTTATGCTTGATAGACAGATCAATGCCCTCACCCACCAGTGAACAAATTCCCATCCAGCCGCGCATCACTAAATCGGGATGTGATTTGATAGTTTCACCACTAGAAGTTAGCGACAAAAGATTTTCTAATTTAATTGTTGAACTCTGACTGTTAATAAAAGCCAATAGCTGCGCAGGATCTTTCATTTGGCCATTGCTTCCTCATACACAATCACAGTATCGCGGAGCATTCCTGGCAGGGCAAACTTCTCTTGGTATCGTTTATAGCCCTGGTGGCCAAAATCTGCCAGCAAAGTTGGGTTGGAAATCAATCGATCGATACTTGCCGCCAATGCCGCTGGATCTTTGGCGGGTACGGTAAAACCCGTGACTCCATGAATGACCTGTTCGGGAATACCACCAATGTTAGTGCCAACGATCGGCTTACTCATCGACATTGCTTCTGCACAGACCAAACCAAAAGGCTCTTGCAAAGAAGGCAATACAAAAACTTGCACCAGACACAGTAAGTTTTGCAAGTCTGCTACATAGCCAGTAAATACCACATGTTTAGTGATATTTAGATCAGAAACAATTTGACGTAATTCTTCTTCTAACTCACCTTCCCCAGCAATTATTAGTTTGAGCTGCGGATGCCGATCGACCAACTGCGCCACTGCCAAAATTAAATACTTTAAACCTTTGGCCTCGCTGAGCCTTGCTGCCGTACCGATCGCTACCTGGTCGGCCAGACCCAAACCAAATTTTTTGGCCAACATTTCTACTTGTAATAAATCAATTTTTGGTTCAGCTACGCCGCTATAAATCAGTCTGGTTTTATGGGCTTGCAGATGGTGCGCACCGAGCATTTCTAGCTCTGATTGGGAAACCACAATTACCTGGTCGGCAAACCAATTACAGAAAATTGCCGCCAATCGATAGCTCACGCGGCTTTGCTCACCATGGTAGCCATGCACAGTAAAAATTACTGGCACTCCGGGCAAAAACAGCTTTACCAACAAAATAAGTTCGTGGGCACCATGCACATGAATAGAGTCGATCGATCGCCGCCGATCAATAGCCAATAGTGACTGGCGAAACTGCCACAAACCACCTACTAAGTTTTGCTCTAAACGCGGGAATTTGTAATATTCAAAACCGGCTTGTAGAAAAGGCTCTGCCCCCAAACCATCAGGAGCTAACAACGAGATGTGATAACGTTGCTGCAAATTATTCATCAAACTAAAAGCCTGCTTCTCAGTCCCACCAAGATTCATGTAGGGCAAAACATATAGGATGTGCTTCATGGCAAGGCGGTCTTCCAAAACTGAGAATTCCGTAGTGTGCAGGTAAATTCTACCCCAGACAACCACGACAGCAGCAAGCTGCCTCAAGATTATACTCAATCAGAGCAGGTCGCCAACCTAGATTCTGGAGCAATAAAGCTAGAAAGAATCACAAATTGACGACCTTAACAGTCTGATATCAAAGCTAAGCGGCGCTGGTGAAAACTCTGATTTGCTTGATTGCCCGAATACAGGCAGGACAGTCGCAGCCAAACTTTTTGATGGCCGCATCACTTTCTTCGTCAGTGAAGGTAATTCCAGCTTCAAAATCTGCTCCGATCGCTCTAGCCCGACTGGCTAACTGGGGATCTTTGCGTACTTGGGCAACGCAGTAGGTTTTACTGTGCTGGGTTAGGCAAAGAGTCGCACCGGCATCTGGTTGCGGTTGAGCAGCATGAGCGCCAGAGTGAATGACTAGTGGCAGGAACGTACCTACAACTGTTGGCATTGTGAATAATGTCAGAAACAGTTTTTTCATGGTCAATAATTTAGTTGAAATTTCTAAATGAACATTGAGTAGGCCACACAGCCACACATTTGCAAAACTTTATCTAGATTATAGAGGCAAACGCCCATCTGCCCCACTTCACCATACCCAATTTTTAACTCTATTCGATAGACTGTCTGTCTTCTTCAGCGATGGGCTAGAGCAGAGTTCCGCTGTCACCAATAGATCGAGCGATTGTTAACAATGTTTGATAGCCTCTTGACAATTGGCGAATTTTATTCCAGCTTGAATAAGCAATCCTCTAACTTCCGCCTTTATGACCACCCTTGTCATTGTCGAGTCTCCGACTAAAGCCCGCACGATCAGTAAATTTCTGCCTAGTGGCTATCAAGTCTTGGCTTCGATGGGACATGTGCGCGATCTGCCTTCTTCGGCAGACGAGATTCCAGCAGAGTTCAAAAGCGAGAAATGGTCAAACCTGGGAATCAATGTGGCACAAGACTTTGAGCCGCTGTATGTAATTCCGAAAGACAAGAAAAAAATCGTCCAAGAACTAAAGACCGCGCTGAAAAACGCTGATGAACTGATTCTGGCAACTGACGAAGACCGAGAAGGTGAAAGTATTAGCTGGCATTTGTTACAGCTTTTGAAACCCCGCGTGCCAGCCAAGCGGATGGTTTTTCATGAAATTACCAAAGAAGCCATCAAAAAAGCCCTGAGCAACTGTCGATCGATTGACGAAGACGTAGTACATGCCCAAGAAACCCGCCGCATTCTCGATCGGCTGGTGGGCTACACTGTCTCACCGTTGCTGTGGAAAAAAGTTTCTTTTGGACTCTCTGCCGGTCGAGTTCAATCGGTAGCCGTGCGCTTAGTGGTGAACAAAGAACGTCAGCGTCGCGCCTTCCACACCGCTGAATATTGGGATCTCAAGGCAGTTTTGCAGCAAGTTAAAACCGACTTTGAGGCCAAACTAATTACTTTGGATGGGGTTAAAGTGGCCACTGGTGCCGATTTTGATCCCAATACTGGTGAATTGCTGGCTGGCAAGCGGGTGGCTTTACTGGATGGCACTGCGGCAGAGCAATTGAAAACTGATTTGCAGGGCAAAACCTGGACAGTGGCAAGCTTAGAAGAAAAACCAGTTACCCGCAAACCGGCACCGCCCTTTACTACCTCCACCATGCAGCAAGAGGCCAACCGTAAACTACGCCTCTCAGCCAGGGATACCATGCGCACGGCTCAGAAGCTCTACGAGCAGGGCTACATCACCTACATGCGGACAGACTCGGTAAACCTATCCTCTCAGGCGATCGAGGCGGCTAGAAGCTGTGTAGAGCAGATGTATGGTGCCGAGTATCTCAGCCCCCAGCCCCGTCAGTACACTACTAAGTCTAAAGGTGCTCAAGAAGCTCACGAAGCCATTCGTCCCGCAGGTAGTACTTTTCAAACTCCCAAGCAAACAGGTTTGAAAGAGCGGGAGCTAGCGTTGTACGACATGATTTGGAAGCGGACAGTGGCTTGCCAGATGGCCGATGCTCGTCAGACTCAGGTGACAGTAGATATTCAGGTGGAAAAAGCTGGTTTCCGTTCCAGTGGCAAACGCATTGACTTTCCGGGCTATCTGCGCGCTTATGTGGAAGGCTCGGATGATCCAGAGGCAGCGATCGAAGATCAAGAGATCATTTTGCCTGCTCTGAAAAAAGGTGATAAGCCAAACTGCCAAAAGTTAGATGCAATTATGCACCAAACCCAACCTCCAGCCAGATATACCGAAGCTTCTTTGGTCAAAACCCTAGAAAGCGAAGGGATTGGTCGCCCTAGTACCTATGCCAGCATTATTGGCACAATTATCGATCGGGGCTATGTTTTACAGCAAAGCAATGCCCTGGTGCCCACTTTTACGGCCTTTGCTGTGACCGCGTTACTGGAAAATCATTTTCAAGACTTGGTTGATGTAGGTTTCACTGCCAGAATGGAACAAACCCTGGATGATATTTCTACCGGTGGCACTGCTTGGCTACCATACTTGCAAAATTTTTACTTGGGCGAAAATGGTTTAGAGACTCAGGTCAAAGCCAAAGAAACCCAAATTGATGCCGCCACGGCGCGGACGATCGAGCTAGAAAACCTGGATGTGAAGATCAAAATTGGCAAATTTGGTGCCTATATTGAGTCGGAACAAGGCAATGCCTCGATTCCCACCGATCTGACTCCGGCAGACTTGGCTCCCGAAACGATCGAGCTATTGCTGAAACAAAAGAGCGGTGAGCTAGATGTGTTGGGCTACCACCCCGAAACAGGTGAACCGATCTATGCCAAGCTCGGGCCTTATGGGCCTTATGTACAACTAGGGGTCAAGACCGAGGAAGGCAAGAAACCGAAACAGAGTTCGCTGCCCAAGGGGGTAAAAATGGAGGATGTGACGGTAGAGCTGGCCGTTGGACTATTGGCTTTACCACGTCAGTTGGGAGTACATCCCGAGACCGGTGGTAAGCTGCAAGCGGCTTTGGGACGCTTCGGCCCCTATATTTTGCATGACCAAGGCAAAGAAGGCAAAGAATATCGTTCTCTGAAAGCCAGTGATGATGTGTTGACAGTGACGTTCGATCGGGCGGTAGCTCTATTGGCTGAACCAAAAGCTACTCGCGGTGGTCGCGGGAAAGTAAAGGAGCCACTGCGAAAACTGGGTGTGCATCCAACCGATAATGAGCCGATCAATATCTATGAAGGTCCCTATGGTAACTATATTAATCATGGCAAGGTGAATGTGGGAATTCCGGAAGGAGATACGATCGAATCGGTTTCTTTGGAGACTGCTTTGGGTTTGTTGGCGGCTAAACAGCCAGCTAAGAAAGGGCGTTCTAAAGCAGGTACTAAGTCTACAACTACTAAAAAGACCACGACTAAGAAAACTCCTGCCAAAAAAGTGACGGCAAAAAAGACGACTACCAAAAAGGTGGCGGCGGCTAAAGCTGAGTCTGCTGGCTAAAGTTGTAGTTAATTAATTAACTACAACACAACAAAGGTTGCAGATTTAAGTGCTCACCCACTAAATCTGCAACTGTGTCCAGGTTGGCATCGCGTTGCAGGGCATAGTCTGGAATTTCGATCGGTAATGGGGGTGAATTCTTGGCAACCCGCAACCTATTCAACCAAGATCTGCGCCAAGCACCACTATCAAATAAACCATGTAAATAAGTTGCCCAGATCTGGTCTTGCCAGACCCAGCCTAAATCGGAATCATCAAAGAGATCTTGCGGCATATTACTGGCCACCCAATCACTTTGACCCTGATGGATTTCGTAGCCAGTAACTGGCGAATCAAACGGAAAATACTTAGAATTCACTTGCCGCTGGCGCAAAATCTTGCGATCGAGCATCACTGTTTCCACTGGCAGCAAACCCAACCCAGCAACCTCTGATATCTCGCCTTCCAACCGATCGGGGTCAGAGATTTTATTGCCCAACATTTGTAATCCGCCACAAATCCCTAAAATCGTGGTACCCGCAGCAGCTTGTGTTTTAATCCACTCAGCTAAACCGGTAGATTGTAACCACAAACAATCCGAAATCGTGGTTTTAGAGCCAGGTAAAATAATCGCATCAAACTTTTGCTGAGACGGTCGATCGAGATAGGAAACCTGTACGGAAGCCTCAGCCATCAGTGGATCGAAATCCGTAAAGTTGGCCATGCGTGGCAACCGAATTACGGCGATTTGTAGTTCAGCGTCTGGCTTATTGATTCTTCGATCGAACAAGTCCAAAG
>JANNEH010000165.1:0-2963 GCA_031378405.1 Synechococcales cyanobacterium OTE_75_metabat_409 | reverse complement strand
GTTCGTTACACCAGTCAATGCTGCTCTCCAAAACCATAGCCACAGTGACCTGACCGGGCAAGATTTTTCCAATACCCAGCTAGTGGGAGGCGTATTTTTAGCTGCCGAGATGCGCGATACCGACTTTAGTAACACTGATCTAACTGGGGCTATTTTCACCAAAGGCGTGCTGTTGCGGGCAAATCTCCAAGGAGCCAACCTTACCAATGCTTTGGTAGATCAAGCAACCCTTGATGAAGCCGACCTGACAAATGCCATTTTGGTCGGAGCCACCATGACCCGCACGCGCTTTTTTAATACCAAAGTTACTGGGGTAGATTTTACCGATGCTTTGATCGATCGATCACAAGTCAAATTACTCTGCCAAGTAGCCGAGGGCAAAAATCCCCGCACTGGCGCAGATACCAGAGACAGCTTAGGATGTTAAATGACTAATACTTTACTGCGGGTAACCCTTGTCTCGATCGCCCTCTCGGTGGCTATCAAGTTTGGCGCTCCTTTGCTAGCAATACCAGTGAATAACACAACTGCTACAATTGGAGTGCTTTTGCCGGTATTACTAGTAGCTCTTGCTTTGTGGTGGCGGCAAATTCAAAAAAATTCTTCGTTCGCGAAGCGTTCTTAAAAAATATGGAAATAGAGGATTAAGCAGTGCAATTTGGTCAGTGGCTTGGTTTGGTAGTTTTGTTAGCCAGTTTTTATATTATCTGGCAAGTCCGCCAATTATTAATAATGGCTTTTGCGGCGATTGTTTTGGCTACCGCGCTTAATCAACTGGCTGGGGTGCTACACAAACGGTTCAAGCTCTCTCACCAATGGTCATTAGCCGGATCTTTGGCGATTTTTCTGTTGTCGGTAGTAGGCTTTTTTTGGTCGATCGTGCCTTCTTTGGTGCGCCAAATGCAAGAAATTGGTACCACCAAACTGCCGAAAGTATTGGCACTAGCACAGGGTTCTAAAGGCATTATTGAACAATACTTACCAGGAGTAACCATCCCCGATCTACCGACTTTACAAGAACAATCCAAGCCGTTAGTCAATTCTTTATTAGGTAGTTCTTTTGCAGTTTTTTCTGGTTCTTTAGGCGCGATTCTCAACTTGCTACTGTTGCTGGTTCTAACCATTATGTTGCTGGTGCAGCCCCATGCTTATCGCAATGTATTTGTATTAATGTTTCCGCAGTTTTACCGGCGCAGAGTCTTAGGAATTTTAGATGAATGCGAAGTTTCCCTGGGCAAATGGATGGTGGGAGCGCTGTTGGGGATGCTCGCTGTCGCAGTGATGTCGAGTGCTGGTTTATATGCTTTGGGAGTACCGGCACCTTTAGCACAGGGGGTTTTAGCTGGACTGCTAAATTTTATTCCCAATTTGGGTCCGACTCTCAGTATGGTGCTGCCAATGGGCATCGCTTTGCTAGATAGCCCCTGGAAATCTCTCTGGGTTTTTATCTTGTACTTTGTCATTCAGCAGATCGAAAGCAGCTTTTTGACACCTTACATTATGTCTAAGCAGGTTTCGCTGTTACCAGCCTTAACTTTGCTGGCTCAAGTGTTTTTTGCCAGTTTCTTTGGCTTTGCCGGTTTGGTACTGGCTTTACCATTAAGCGTTGTCACCAAGATTTGGATTAACGCAGTGTTAATCGAAGACGTATTGAGTAAGTGGCGGAAGCCTCCCAGCCAAGATGAATTAACCGAAGAACCTTTAATTCTCGATCCTTGGGACCCAGAAGCCGAATTGTTAACTCTGACTCCTGTTCCCAGTAATCCCTCTAGCTACCAAGATATGCCTCCAACACCTGCGGATCATTCTGCACCTTAGCTGGTGTACCATCCACGAGGTTTTGACCTTCAGCTAGTACCCAGACCCGATCGCATAGCGACATAATCACATCCATGTTGTGCTCGATCACCAAAAAAGACATACCATCTTTGCGCCAGCGCTGAATATGACCACAGATATCGTCAATCAGACGCGGATTCACCCCGGCGGCTGGTTCATCGAGCAAAATCAACTTGGGTTCACTCATCAAAGCCCGCCCCATTTCTAAGAGTTTACGCTGCCCCCCCGAGAGTCCTCCAGCGTAGTCTTCGGCTTTATGTGCCATGCCAATATCACTCAAAATGGTCATGGCTTTTTCTTTTAACAAGCGCTGATCCTTAGAGACCTGGGGCAACCATACTTGCCACAGCTTTTCACCAGATTGATCTTGAGCACCCAACAACATATTTTCTAACACCGACAAGCGCGAAAGCGCTTTGGCCACCTGAAAAGTCCGCACCATCCCCAGTCTGGCAATCCGGTGCGGCGACATGTTTTGCACTGGCTGACCATTGAACAGCACTTGACCTCGATCGGGTGGAATAAAGTTGGAAAGCAGATTAAAAAAAGTGGTCTTACCGGCTCCATTAGGGCCAATTAAGCCAGTAATACTACCGGCTGGCACAGTAATACAGGCTTCATTTACTGCTTTAATGCCACCAAAGCTCTTACACAAATTCTCTGCTCTTAAAAGATCGATCACTGATTTTTTGCTCCAATATTTTTAGTTGTTCACCCAGAGGCAAATAAATTCTACCGCAAACATTCATGATACTATTCCGCTGGGAAGCAATCATTTGGTCAGACCGGCATGAATAGTGTAGATAGCAAACGAGTTCAAGATTTTCTTAGTAAGTAGTTAGGCTCTGAAGGAAATGAGCAGGCGAACTATCAGACTTTCGGATGATTCCATCGTTGCCACCGTTTTTGATTACTTGTGATATTGGTTCGCATTTTGAGGTGTGGGAGGGGTTTAGTGGTGAGTATAGGAGCTATGGAGCAAGGACATGAACCGCAACAGGCGGCGAGTTTTTTGATGCGCTGTATTTTTACGATGTTTGCGGAAGATGTGGAGTTGTTGAAGGGTGAGGTCTTTACTAAGGCGCTGCGCGATCGATGGATTCCTAACCCCAAAACTTTTAGAG
>JANNEH010000295.1:0-2629 GCA_031378405.1 Synechococcales cyanobacterium OTE_75_metabat_409 | reverse complement strand
ATCGATAAGATTATACACGTAGATATAAATACCGCTACCAATATCAGCATCTGGTAAGCCACAGATGGCAATTACTTGCTGCATTGACATCCCTACTTTGATTTGACTAAATAGTTCGATCGATCGGGCTGTGGGCGGTATTTTTTGAGAAAGCATGGTAGCTGACGATTGATTATTATCTAGCAGATGAACAATATGAATATTTGCTGTAAGCCAGGAGCTGAAAAGAAAATAAATTAATGCTTTGAACATCATGAAATTCTAGGTAACAAACTAGCTAAATTTTAACCCATCTATTGATGCTAGTAGGCGATCGGCTCAAGCTAAGAGGCTATGCGGTACAAAAATTTCCGGATAAATGCCTCAAAACTCAGAATATTAGATTGCTCTGTCCTTTTTGTTTATATGTTGTGGAAATCCTTGTTGATTGCTAGCTTCTTGGTGCTCAACACTACTTCAGCAGGCTGGTCATTAGAACTAGCTGGCCGCAAGTATCCCAACAATGTGGAGAAAACAGCGGAGATTCCTCAGAGTCTACACGACAAAATGTCTGTGGCCGCAGAAAACGATCGCTACCCGGAAGCAGAACGCATAGCCCGCCAAATTCTTCGCCAAGATCCTCAAAACCGTCAAGCTATTTTCATTTTAGGTCTTGCTTTGGAAAGGCAGAACAAATTCGCCGAAGCTGAATCTTTACAGCGCCAAATTTTGCAGCGTGATCCTCAGAATAGTGAGGCTTTTAGAAACTTGGGTCAAGTTCTGCAATTACAGCAAAAATTCACTGAAGCTGAATCTTTATATCGTCAGCAAATCGCCAAAAAACCGTTGGATTTCCAGACATACCGGTTACTAGGAGATTCACTAGTAAAACAAGGCAAACTAGAAGCAGCCCTAATTGTCTTTCGTCAGGCAACAGATGCTAACCCGGCTAATTCCTATATAGATCTTTACGATATTCAACAAGATATTGTGATGATCCTTCTTCAGCTCGATCGAGAAGATGAACTGATTGCTTTTACTCGGCAGCGCTTAGCAGTTAGTGACAGTAGAATAGAAATAGTAAACATGGGTTCTCAGCTTTCAGGAATATTAAAAAAACAGGGCAAAATCGATGAATCGATCACTGTGCTTCGACAAGTAATCGCTAAAGAGCCAGGAGGAATAAATGCTTATCTCCAGCTTGGCCAGCTATTAATTGATCAAGGGAAAGAATCGGAGGCGATCGAAGTTTATCAACAGGCGATCGCTATTTCTCAAGATGAGTTTGGACTAAGTGCTCGAAATAACCCTATCTACCCGATTCTAGGTTTTCTGTTAGAAAAGCAACAGCGCTTCCCCGAAGCTTTAGCCCTCTATCGAAAAATAATAGTTAATACTCGTTTGCAGACCACCCAGCTTGTCTCCAGAACTGGACAATTTCAAGAACTAATTGCACAGCTCCAAGAAGATGGTAGTTCTCATCAAAATATCATCATCCAGAATCATTTTCCAATACTCGGTGCACAGATATCAATCAATGAGTTGCTGTATAAACAACAAGGCTGGACAGTGGTGCAGCGAGAGATGCAACCAATTAACCAAACCACACCCGAGATTGCCGCCTACATATTGCAAAAATTTGGCGATCAGCGAGTTGCGGCCAAACAATACAACGATGCAATTTTGGCCTATCAACAAGCACTAGAATTAGATGAAAAGTCGATCGGTGCTAGTACTCATGGCAATCTATTTTTGGCTTGGACTTTTGCCGATCAGCCCCTAGCCGCCAAAGCAGCCTATCAACAGGCATTGAAACTCACTCCTGCCAATAAACGCCCAGAGATAATTAAGAACTGGGCATTGAAATTAGATAAAGCTGGCAAAAAAAACGAGGCGATCGAACTCTATCGTCAACTGCTCAAATCTCCGGGACAAGAATATTTATTTCTGTCCTTGCAACTAGCTAACGCCCTAGAAAAAAGCGGCCAAAGTGCTGCGGCCAATCACGAATATCAAAAGATCCAAGCAGCCCTAGACAAGCTTCAGCGCACAGCACCCCAAGATCCCAACACTTACATGATGCAGGGAAATCTGTTCAGTCAGCTTCGGCAACCACAACAGGCGATCGATAGTTATCGTAAGGCCATTGCTCTAATAGCAAAACAGACCAAAAAAGACGGCAAACTTTTGAGCCTTAGCCAACTGAAACTCGCTGATAATTTACGGATCACCAGTCAGCATTCCGAGGCGATCGATTTATACCACCAAGCAATTCAGGGCTGCGACTGCACAGAACTCAAAGTCTATCAGCCTTCCACTCTTCATGGCATGGCTTACTATGGAATGGCCTTAAGTCTAGAACAACAGGGTAGACTTCCAGAGGCTAAAGCCGCTTTCCAAAAAGCATTAGATATTGACCCCAGCTATGAAGAAGCCAAGAAAAGCTTGCTGCGCATTAATTCAAACTGAAACAACGGTTATGTTGGTCTTAAGCGAAAACTCCTGACATTTTACATTCTGCCGGTGCTGGTCGGTATGATATTTCTGTCGCCTCAACAATGCCCCAAGATCCGTCACCTCAAAAATAAACTTTGATCGTTGCTCCTCTGACAACTAAAGGAAAACTTTATCCCAGCCGTATTCCAGTGTT
>JANNEH010000159.1:0-4025 GCA_031378405.1 Synechococcales cyanobacterium OTE_75_metabat_409 | reverse complement strand
CGGAGGAACTTAAACTCCGTATTCTTGATTTTGTCGCCTACTTTAATGACACAATGGCAAAGCCATTTAGATGGACATACAAGGGGAAAGCTTTAGTAGCTTAGAGCAAGGGTTGGTGTATTTAAGCCGCAGTCTACTAGTGTCTACCACGGGAGATCCGGAAGAGCCTAAAAAGAGGAAGATCTTATTAGATCTTCCTCTTTTTCCAATGTTTTTACTTGAGTTTTTGGTTGTCAATCACTTGTCAACGTAAATTATCAGATTCACTTAACGATAGTAGCGAGAGTTTTGGCGATGTCTGCCATGATGTCCCCGTGACTCGGAGCGATGAGAAGAGTAAACTACATGGGAGTTATTCCGTTGGGAATGATATCTACGATGGCGACCTTCACTCCGTTCGGACATCCCATAACGACGATGGCTTACTTCTTGACGGCCATGCTGTCCGGAATTTCCTCGGTGATTGGCATAAACTTCGGCATGGTTAGACGGCTGTACTGAGGGAGAGTAAATTTCTCTGGGCATTGCTTGAGCACCGGAAGCCATCGAAATAGTAGTTAATAGACCGATCGCAATTGCAGTGATTTTCAACATGGTTAAATCCTATTCGGAAAATGAGGTTTGGTGGTACGAATACAACTATAGGGCGATCGACAGCTCCAGCCATCGGGCTAAAGTAACGTTTGATACCAACCCATCTCTATCTTTGGTCATGTATCTATTTGCCGGTTTTGGCCAGCTTCTGGAACTTTTTCTGAGCTAGGTACCGACGAAAAGATTCCAGATAAATATAAAAAACCGGGGTTAAATATAGGGTTAGAATCTGAGAGAACAACAAACCACCCACGATCGCAATCCCTAATGGCCGCCGTGCTTCCGAGCCAGAACCTGCCCCGATCGCGATCGGCACTGTGCCAATCAGAGCAGCCATGGTGGTCATCATAATTGGCCGGAAGCGAATTAAACAAGCTTCGTAAATGGCTTGCTGCGGCGACTGCACTCCATGACGTTGGCGTTCGATCGCAAAATCTACTAGCATGATACCGTTTTTTTTCACAATCCCCACCAGCAAAATAATGCCAATAAAAGAATAGAGATTCAGCTCCACCTGAAATACCAAGAGAGTTAATAATGCCCCGAAGCCCGCAGAGGGCAACCCAGACAAAATAGTCAGGGGATGAATAAAGTCTTCATAGAGAATCCCTAAAATTAAATAAATCACCACGATCGACACCATTAGCAACATGCCCAGGTCACCAAAGGACTGGTCAAAAGCTTGAGCTGCTCCCTGAAAACTGGCTGTGACCGTGCTGGGTAAAACCTCCGCAGCAGCTTTTTTGATCAACTCGGTGGCACTACTTAAAGACACTCCCGGCAAAGTATCAAAAGAAATCGTGGCCGCAGGTAAGCCAGATAAGTGATTGACCGTCAAAGGGCCAACCCCTTGACTGATCGTCGCCACCGAACTGAGCGGCATGATCTGACCGTTATTCGATCGCAAATACAGTGAAGACAAGGCTGTCGGATCGTTCTGATACTCTGGTTGTAGCTCCAGAACTACCGGAAACTGATTATTTGGCGCATAAATAGTCGAGATCTGACCCGAGCCATAGGCATTCCCCAATGTTCGCCCTACCTGTGCTGCCGTAATTCCCAGCAAAGCTGATTTTTGGTGATCTACATCTACTTTGATTTGGGGAGTACTGAGTTGTAAATCACTATCTACCCCGCGCAAGCCGGGAATAGTTCTAACTTTTTCTAACAAAATTGGCATGTATTTCCGGAGTTCCGCCAAGTCTAAACTCTGGACTGTGAGCTGATACTGAGAATTAGTTTGTTGACCACCCAGCGGAATAGCTGCGGGCGATCGCAAGAAAGCTTGAATTCCTGGAATTCCCCTTAGCTTTGGTCCCAATTCTTGAATGATTTCTTCAGAGTTCAGCTTGCGTTTGTCGCGGGGCTTGAGGCGAATCGTGATGCGACCACTATTAGCCGAGCCATTCGGTCCCCCGGAGCCAACAGTGGAATTTATGGCATCAATATTGGGATCTTTGCGAATAATATTCACAATTTGTTGTTGATGCTTGAGCATATTCTCAAAAGAAATATCTTGAGCAGCTTTGGTATTACCAGTGAGTTGGCCAGTATCTTCATAGGGAATTAAACCTTTAGAGACCAACGTAAACAGATAGCCAGTGCCGATCAGCAGCATCAAAGAAACCACTATAGTTAAACTGCGATACTTCAATACTGGTCGCAATGTCCAGGCGTAAGCCCTTAACAACCAATCAAAGCCTTTTTCTAAGCCACGATACAACAAATTGGGCTGGGCTGGTGCCGAGGCCAAAAAACGGCTACAGAGCATCGGAGTAAGGCTGAGGGACACAAATCCTGAGACTAAAATGGCTACGGTAATGGTGATAGCAAATTCAAAAAACAGCTTACCGATTAAGCCACCCATAAACATAATCGGGATAAACACTGCTACCAGCGAAAGGGTCATTGAAAGAATCGTAAAACTAATTTCTCGCGAACCCTTATAAGCAGCAGTCATGGGGTCTTCGCCCAGTTCCCGGTGTCTGATGATATTTTCGAGCACCACGATCGCGTCATCTACCACAAACCCCACCGAGAGAGTCAGTGCCATTAATGATAAATTATTCAGCGAAAAACCCAGTAAATACATCACCGCAAAAGTGCCAATAATTGCCACTGGAATAGCCAAGCTGGGAATGATGGTGGCAGTGACATTGCGCAGGAATAGAAAAATCACCAAAACAACTAGACCGATCGATAAAATCAGTGTAAACTTCACATCTTCTACCGAGGAGCGAATGGAGAGAGATCGATCGTACATAATGCCCATTTGAATCGATGGGGGTACCTGTTCCCGCAAATTGATCATCATCGCTTTGATGGCATCAACAATTTGGACTGTGTTGGCTCCGGGTTGGGGCTGGACGGCTAGGACGATCGCTTTTTTATTGCTAACTTTATCATCACTATAGCGATTGGTAATTTTGTTGTTTTGCACATCATCAATTACTGTGCCCAGATCCTTGAGCCTGACTGCTGCACCATTTTTGTAGATGACCGTGAGTGATCGATAGGCTTCGGCATTGGTAAGTTGACCGTTGGTTTGAATCAGATAGTTTTTGTGGTCACCATCCAAACTACCAGTGGGCAAATTGACATTGCCTTGTTGAATGGCAGTACGTACTTGGTCGATACCAAGTCCTTTGCTGGCCAAGGATTTAGGGTCTAGTTGGACTCTTACGGCATATTGTTTTTGGCCAAATACAGAAACCTGGGCAATGCCAGTAATCATCGAAATAGGCTGAGAGATGGTGACTTCAGCGAATTCATTGACGGTAGAAATGGGGATGGTATCAGAATAAAGATAGAGATAGAGTACCGGAGCCACAGAGGGATTGACTTTGCGATAGGTGGGCGGTTTGGGCATTCCAGTGGGTAGTTGACCGGCAGCACCAGCGATCGCTGCTTGCACATCTTTGGCGGCTTGGTCTACACGACGGCTAAAGTCGAATTGTAAAGAAATACTCGTGCTACCGGTAGAACTACTGGAGTTGAAGGAATTCAGTCCAGCGATTTCAGTAAATTGTCGTTCCAACGGTGCAGCTACCGAAGAAGCCATTACCTCTGGGGTCGCTCCTGGCAAGCTAGCCGAAACCTGAATAAACGGATATTCTACGCTGGGCAAAGCACTAATTGGCAGTAGCACATAGCTCATCATGCCAAAGAGCAAAATCCCCAGCATGATCAGGGTAGTCATCACCGGACGACGAATAAAGATTTCAGATAAATTCATATTAGATCACCCCACCCATGTACAAAATCCGTAGGGGATGCCCCTACGTTGATCTGATGGGTACCAGTTTTAAGCGGGACACTGTTGCACTTGCCCTCACCCCAGCCCTCTCCCAAGTTTGGGAGAGGGAGCAAGAGACTACGCTTGGTGCTCCGACTCCCCTTCTCCCAAGCTTGGGAGAAGGGGTTGGGGGATG
>JANNEH010000280.1:0-12629 GCA_031378405.1 Synechococcales cyanobacterium OTE_75_metabat_409 | reverse complement strand
AACACTTCCGAGCAACACTTGGGTAAATATTTTGGTGGATTTTTTCACGATCGAACTCCTGAGGCAGAGGTTTAGTTTAAAGGATGAATTAGCAATGGTTTGCTAACTATTTTTTCGCTGGAGCAGGGGGCGGAGCAGCGGCGGCTATTTCTGCTGTGGTGAGCGGAATAATTGCTTGCAGTTTAAAACCAGCCTTGAGCTTGGGAGTAGCACCAGCGATATTCCCTGCTCCTGTATTCAAGCCAGTGGCACGCAAATCCGCCTTAAAATCTTTAAGAATTAGAAATCTATCCATTCTTTCTACAGTTATTAAGATAGATTGAATTTGCTCAAAGGTACCGTTCATTTCTACTTCGGTGGATTTACGACGTAGTTTGCCATTGAGAGCAGAGCCAAAAAAGCCATCGTTAATTGTGCCAGTACCAGCGATGTCAGGCGTGAATTTTTGCAATTCTCCTTGTCGCTCACCAACTAGTTTATTGAGATCTAGTAGTAGTGTATCTAGCTTTTTATCATTGGCAAACAGGCTTAATACTGTTTCTTTTTGTGTAGTAACCACCTTCAGTTTTTCTTCGGCCTCTGCAATTTTTGCCGCATTGTTTTTGCGATCTTGAATTTGCTGTTGGATGTTGTCAAGCTTAGCCTGAAGTTCTTGGTTTTCTTGCACCTTTGGCATCACATTGGTGTAGCCCAGATAGCCTGCTGCAATCAGCCCAATTGTTGCTACTACTCCACCAATAACTATTGGTGACAGCGAAACGCCAAAAAACACTGGATAGTTGGGTGCATTAGCTAGATAGGTAGTGTCATCTAGCTGAGTTGTGTTCATTAAGTCTTCGCTGTATGTCATGGCTTAATCACCTTTTGTTGCTGTAGAGTCTTCAATCTGGTTACGAGGCCAATTGCTCCTTTTCGTTCTAACTCACGTAAAAGTTCAGTAGCAGGAATTTGCTTGAGCGAGGTTTGGATTTTGTATTTAACTGATTTGGTGGTAATTGTTGTTGCTGCTGTTGTTGTTCCTGTACTACTAACACTGACAGTGTTTGTTTGTAGCTCCGAGCTGATCAACTGGGTTTCTTCTGGATTGAAGAAAGCTGATTGTTTCAGGGTGAGAATAAAGCTATTCACGTCATTAAAAGACTGTGCAACCCCTTCAACTTCTATTTTGGTAACAGGTGCATCGATCGATGTAGCAACAGGACTAGTTGTAGTAGTAGGAGCTGTGCTGGCACTTGGACTGGCTGTTGTAGTAGCTGGCGCTGTGCTGGCTACAGGACTAGCACTGGGGCTAGGTGTACTCTTGGAAGATTGGCCACTGCTATCCACCGTGGGAGGGGTAGATACTAATTTAGTCGCTGTTGCCCCAGGAACACCAGAGGCTGGTTTAGCTGTAGCAGGTGTTGGAGTACCTATCGACTGTGTGATCGCCAAAATCTGTACACCTTGGGGGGTACTTTCTTTGAACTCTTTCATCACTGCCGACCAAGGGCGAACCAAGTTAAATGCGCCAGCTAAAGATTGAGCTTCTTGCTCAGCTACGCTGATCTGAGTTTGGAGCGCAGTGAGCTTAGCCTCTTGAACTTTAGCTTCACCAAGCTTTTTGTCTAGCTCGACTTGTTTAGCCTGTAAACCTTCAGCTTGTTTGATTGAAAAACCCCAGACAGCACCAGTGCCTAGCAATGCGGCTAAACCGACTCCTAATCCCACAAAAATCGGGGTTTTGGAATAATTGTTGGTAAAGTTGGTGGTAGAACCAGCTCGATCGACAGGAGCAGAAATATTCTGATACTCCGGTCTGTTTTTGAGAAAATTGATGTCAACGTTATACATAGCTTAATTAACCTCCCGCATTCCCAAACCTAGAACAATTCCTAGACCGGGTCTTTGCATTAGTGGAATATCTAAATTGGTATCGATGCCCAGCGAAGCCACTGGATCGATCTGGGTGGCTGGCACGCCTAGTCTTTGGGTAAAGAACAAGTCGAGTTGGCCTAAGCCACCACCAGGACCAGCCAAGAGCAGTTGCTCAATGCGTAGGTTGCTGCTGTGGTTGCTGTAAAAGTCGATCGAGCGTCTGATTTCATCGGCTAGATCGGCAAGGACTCGCATGAGCACGTCCATACCAGGTCCGATGGTGTCGTCATCACCTACAGTGGTGATATTGCTGACGGGAATGTCGGGAATATTGATGTTTTGCAAAATGTCGGAATTCCGAGTAGATGACAAATTCATGCCACTGCCCAAAGCTTCCAGCATTTGCTGTGTACCGATCGAAACTGTGCGGTTAAACTGCGGTACACCGTTGACAATAATCGCAATTTCGGTACTGTCGAATTCAATGTCAATCAGCACAACTGCTTCTTGGGGAGCAAATTGGCGCAGTTGTTCGCGCATGGTACGCAATAACGAGAAGCTATTGATTTCTAGTACCTTGACAGCCAAACCAGCTCGTTGAAATGTTTCGATGTAGCTGTCGGTAATTTCGCGGCGGGTGGCAGCGAGCATGACCTGCATTTTATCGAGTCCGTCTTCGTCGGTAATTAATTCTAGTTTTTGATAGTCTATATCTACTTCTTCCCGAGGGTAAGGCAGATATAGGGCAGCTTCATGATTTAAGATCATGTCGTGCATTTCCGCGTCACTCAATTCGGCGGGCAACGGGATCAAGCGAGTGATTGCCTCACGCATCGGTACGGCGGTACAGACGTATTTGGCAGTAATTTTGTTATCTTTAAGAGTGGCAGAAATGAGTTCCGCTAGCTCGGAAGGGTTGACAATGCGGCCTTCTTCAAAAACTCCAGCAGGAACTTCTGCCGAGCAGAGGTTCATGAGTTTGACGTCAGCACCCTGTTTTTTAAGTTGCACTACATTGATCTTTTCCGGTCCGAGTTCGATGGCTACGCTTTGGCCACCTTTGGACATTAGATCTTTTAAACGATTCAACATAAGCTGTATTGGCTCATACCTAAGAAATTCACAAGTTGTGTCAGTTAGCCATTGTCATTTAGCTATTGCCATTCCGCTGAGTTTAAAACTGGTCGAAACCATCTCAATTGCAGCAGAATAAAACCAAGTTCCTGAGCTAGCATCTCTATTTAACTTACCCAGACAACACCCCAACTAGCACAACTCAGCAAAAAATTATGGAGTGCTAGTAGATATGCCAGTGCATCTACTGATTGGTCATTGCTGGGTGTGGGCTACAATAGAGCGACTGAATTTTTTAAGGTCGTTTTGACATGGATGCTGCTACTTACCTCCAGACTCAACTCTCTTTGGCGTTACAGAGTGCCTTTGGGGCAGAGTATGCTGCTGCTGATCCGCTGCTAGTACCAGCGAGCAATCCCCAATTTGGTGATTATCAGGCCAATGTGGCGATGGGTTTGGCCAAGAAACTCGGGCAAGCACCTCGATCGATCGCCCAGCAAATAGTAGATAAACTAGATGTGTCAGCAGTCTGTGTGCCGCCGAATATTGCGGGGCCAGGGTTCATTAATTTTCTGCTTGCCCCAGCTTACTTAGCCGAGCAAATTCGATCGATCCATCAAGACTCTCGGTTAGGAGTCCCGGTAGTAGCCCAGCCCCAAAGAATTGTGGTGGATTTTTCTAGCCCGAATATTGCGAAGGAAATGCACGTAGGACATCTGCGATCGACCATTATTGGGGACTGTATTGCTAAAGTTTTAGAATTTCGGGGTCACAATGTATTACGGCTGAACCATGTGGGCGATTGGGGTACGCAGTTTGGCATGTTGATCTGTTATTTGCAAGAGGTTTATCCCAGTGCCTTAGATACAGCCGATGCTTTAGATATTGGCGATTTGGTGACTTTTTATAAGCAGGCCAAGGTGCGCTTCGATGCCGATGAGGCTTTCCAGACGGCGGCGCGCCAGAAGGTGGTGGAGTTACAGGCTGGAGATGAGTTGACGTTGAAGGCTTGGAATTTATTGTGCGAACAGTCCCGGCGAGAGTTTCAGGTGATCTACGATCGATTAGGGGTCAAGCTCACTGAGCGGGGTGAGTCTTTTTATAATCTTTATTTGGCGGAGACGATCACTGAATTAGAATCACTGAATTTGGTGGAAGTCAGTGAGGGTGCTAAGTGTATTTTTACCGAGGGCTTTACTAATAGAGAGGGTGAGCCGCTGCCCTTGATCATCCAAAAGTCTGATGGTGGCTACAATTATGCCACTACCGATCTAGCAGCAGTGCGCTATCGGATCAGAAAAGACCAGGCCGATCGAGTGATCTATATTACTGATGCGGGTCAGGCTAACCACTTTGCCCAATTTTTCCAGGTAGCACACAAAGCTAACTGGATTCCGGCAAATACCGAAATTGTCCATGTGCCTTTTGGTTTGGTGCAGGGTGATGATGGCAAAAGACTCCAGACTCGATCGGGTGACAATGTTAAACTCAAAGAGCTGTTGGACGAAGCGATTGATCGCTCACAGCAAGATCTAACTCAGCGCCTAGCTGCCGAAGAACGCACCGAAACTCCCGAGTTTATCCAGCACGCTGCTCAAACCACTGGTTTGGGGGCGGTAAAATATGCTGACCTCAGTCAAAATCGGCTCAGCAATTATATTTTCAGCTTCGATAAGATGTTGGCGCTGCAAGGAAATACTGCTCCATATATGTTGTATGCCTATGTGCGGGTACAAGGTATTGGGCGCAAGGGCAATATTGATTGGAATGCTGTCCAAACTGCCCAAGTGGTGATGACAGATGAAAGTGAGCAGGTGTTGGCCAAGCATTTGTTGCAGCTCGATACTACTCTGGCAGCTTTAGAGCGAGATCTATATCCCAATCGGCTCTGTCAATATCTGTTTGAGTTAAGCCAAAAGTTCAATCAGTTTTTCGATCGCTGCCCGGTTCTCACTGCCGAGAACGAAGAAGCGCGAATGTCCCGGTTAATTCTTTGTGATCTGACAGCGCGGACTCTAAAGTTGGGTCTGGGTTTGTTGGGAATTGAGGTGCTCGATCGAATGTAGCTAAGGTATCTTTTCTTTTTGTGATGGATATAATATGGGGGCGACTATCAAGTTGCCCCTCTGTTTTTAGAACCAATAATGCAAAGATTCAATTTCACCATCTTTAGACAGTTTTGGTCGATCGCTAAATCCTATTGGTCTAGCGCAGAGAAGTGGCGAGCGCGCGGGTTGTTGTTGGTAGTCGTGCTCTTATCCTTGGGTTATACCGGCCTGAGTGTGATGCTGAACAGCAAGCGCGGCGAGTTGATCTCGGCTTTATCGGCCAAAGACGAAGCCAGGTTTTGGCAGACGATCCTGATTTTTGTGGGGATCTTGGCGGTCTATGCACCACTTTATGCTGGTTATGTATATCTGCGCGATCGATTGGGTTTGCAGTGGCGGCAATGGCTGACCGACCATTTTATTGATCGATATTTTCAAAATCGGGCATTTTACAACCTCAACCATGCCGCTGCCAATATCGATAACCCCGACCAGCGGATTGCCGAAGATGTCAAAAGTTTTACTCATGAATCATTGAATTTACTGTTGGCAGTAGTAGATTCATTGCTGGCGATCGGAGCTTTTAGCAGTGTGCTCTGGGGTATCTCTAGGCCGCTAATTTTGTTTTTGGTGATCTACGCATTGATTGGCACTTTGACTACCGTAGGGGTGTTTGGTAAACCTTTGATGCAACTGAATTTTGCCCAGCTTAAAAAAGAGGCCGATTTCCGGTTTAGTTTGGTGCGAGTACGAGAAAATGCCGAAGCGATCGCTTTTTATCAGGGTGAGCAGTATGAGTCCGAGCAAATTAAACATCGATTTGTTGAGGTTTTTGATAATTTGAAGCGCTTGATATTTTGGGAATTAAACCTAAATATTTTGACCAATGCCTATGAATTTATTCCCTTTGTACTGCCAGCGATCGTAGTAGCGCCAGGGATTTTTGCTGGAGAGTTAGAGATTGGCAAAGTCACCGAGGCACAGGGGGCTTTTATTCGAGTTTTCTTTTCCTTGAATCTAATTGTGGCGAGGTTTCAGTCTTTGACTAGTTTTGGAGCGGGTGTAGAGCGACTATATACCTTTTCAGAGTCTTTGGAATCTGTAAAAACAGTTGTGAAAGAGACTAGTGAGGTGACAGAAACCCAAGAAACTCAGGCCACCATTAAAACGGAAACTGCCGATCGACTAGCCCTGGAAAATATGACCCTGCAAACACCCAACCAGCAGCGGACTTTGGTGGAGAATTTGTCGATAAATTTAGTCCCCGGTCAAGGTCTATTAGTTAGGGGGCCGAGTGGTTGTGGCAAGAGTTCTTTGTTGCGATCGATCGTGGGCTTGTGGGATGCGGGAACTGGGACAATTGTGCGACCACCATTAGACCAAATGCTGTTTTTGCCCCAGCGGCCTTACATGGTTTTGGGGACATTACGAGATCAACTTCTATATCCCAAGATGGATGCGGAAGTTGAAGATACCTATTTGCGCCAAATTTTGCTGCAAGTAAATTTACCCGATTTAGAACAAAGGTCTGGTGGATTCAACGCTGAACAAAACTGGGGTGAAGTGCTGTCGTTGGGTGAACAGCAAAGGCTGATTTTTGCCAGGTTGCTGTTGAATAAACCCCGCTATGCCATTTTAGATGAGGCTACCAGTGCTCTTGATTCCCAAAATGAGAAGCAGTTATATCAACAGCTTCAAGCCTCGGGGATGACATTTTTGAGCGTGGGGCATCGGGAAAGCCTCAGTAATTATCACCAATCTATTTTAGACTTGGCTCCCGATAAAAATTGGGTACTTACGCCGATAGCTTCTTCAGGAGCAAAAGTAAGTTAATACTATTTGTTGGCCACCCCAATTTCGGCAATCACGGGTAAATGATCGGAACCAACAAAATCACCAGCTTTCATCGAAATTGTTCTTAGCTCGAAATTACCTGAGCGGGTGAAAATATGATCGATCGGAATAGAAAGCCAAGGCTGTAAAAACTCTGGTAAAGAGCGAGTTCTAGCTGGCATCCAAGTAGGTATCACTCCAAATCCTGAACGTGTACTAGTTAAATTTGATTGATAGATAAATCGACGATAGTAAGGAGACCACATTGTGACATTAAAATCTCCACCAACTATCAATGCTTGATTGGAATTCACCATGTATTCGGCTAAACGATCGAGCTGAGAGTTGCGAATGAAGAATTGCTCTCGGGAATGAGGTGATGCTGGGTGAGTCCCGATCAGAGTAAAGGCTCGATCTAAATGTCGCAGGTTTTCGATAATCGTGGTGTTGGGATAATGGGGATTTCCCTGCAAAATTTTGGTGCCATCAAGACTGAATTTTGTATAAATCAATGCACCTGTGTCACGGCCTGCTGAGTAAGGAAGAATATCCTGCAAAGTATCTAGCTGCTGTTGTCCGGCGGCTGTCACCTCAAAGAACATCGCAATATCAGGATTCTCTTTGCGCACTAATTCTAACAGTTCCGGATATTTTTGATTATATAGCCAATTATTAGAAGAAAATATTTTTAGCAGCGGTGTAGTTGCTGTCTGCATCGGAATATACCAAGTCAGCAGGTTTACTGATAGTATGGTTGTGCAGACTAGTCCAGCCCAGAAAGAAGGCTTGTCTTTGCCGATCGCTAACAGAGCAAGCAACAGTATTGCTCCTAACCAATACTGAATCTGAAAGTGCGATAGTCGCTCTGATAAGTACCCTAAACCACATACAGAACTCCCTACCGCCAAGGTAACGAGTAGTATTAGTATGCCTAGGGCTAACGTTGACAATTTTTTAGTCCAAACCATTTTAATTTCGAGGTATTTTATTATTTCAGCGATCGACGAAACTGACTAATTGCTGCTCCTGTACCCTGTTCTTTGGCCATGGCAAAACAGTCATCAATTATATCTTGCAGTAGAATACCTGGAAAATAAAGACTACTTTCATTGGTTGCATACGCACTATTTTTTAATTGATAGATGGTCAGACGATTTTTCTTCAACAGCCACACTTCCGGCACCTTGTAAGGAAGAAAATCTGAAGCCGAAGTATAACTAGTAACATCAATCTCAATAGCCAAATCAGGTGGTAGTTCTTCCTGCCAATTGATCCTATCTTTGCCCATGGCCGCCCGCCAATTATTGATGTAAAAACAGTAATCTGGCTCAATACCACTTACTTCTGGTTGATCCATCGTGATGGGTGTAAAGGCTTCATAATTGCGACCCTGGTGTTCTAATAAAGCTTTAACAATGTCAGCTAGAATGTTAGCTTCGCGTCCATGCCTTGGTAGAGGACTCATCAATAAAATTTCTCCATCGCGGTACTTTACTCGGGGAATAGAGGCATCGCCTCGACCATCACGTAACTGACAGTAATCTTCCCAGGAGCCAGGAAGTCTTAAGACCGAGCCAACTGGGATTTGAATGCGATCGGCAGAAACTACTGCTTGCATAATTACCACCTAAGAGTTGAGGGAACTAGAAGTAATCGGCTATGGATTGATTGAGCTTCTTTGCCATCATAACCAACCAAGAGAAATATTTATCTTATTAAAATTCAAAAATCGGAGGCTTACTTAAGTAAACCTCCGATTTTTGAGTGAAACAGTCGCGTCAACAAACCATCCTTAAAAAGGAGCCAAGCTATTAAGCATAGGGATATTCGATAACAGCAACCAAGCAAACACCGCACCACCGGCTCCACCCAGCAAAAACATGCCAGTGAACTCATTCCAGCCATTTTGAGTGCTGAGTTCGGTAGGAACTTTGGCCACAGCCACGCTAGCTAAAGGTGGACCTGGTTTAACGCTGGCATAAAGTGATAGGCAAGCAGTCAAAATGACTACCAAACCAATACTGGCCAACAGACCAGCCACATGGGCATTGGCGGTATTTCGTTGGGGACCTAACAAAGTGAAAGGACCCACCAACAAATATCCATGAGCCATACCTACTTCTAGGCCCCGCCGACCAGCGGACAGACCTTGACGGTAAGCGGGTAGGCCGCTGATAAACGCTTTGACGATACCGGCAGAATTGACTGGGGTAGCCAAGTTACTAATTTGGCTATCACCAGCATTTGTTACTGCTTGATTAGGCATATAAAACCTCTGAGTCTACAATGGGTGGAACAACAAGTCGGGGAAGAAGCGATTGAATTCAATCAAAATCCCAGCGGTGATGGTCATCCACAGGGTAGCCACAACCGGCGCAGTGCTTAAAAATTTAACGAAGTAATTCATGATCCTCCAGAATTAAAAAAACTGAACAAATACCGGTGCCAACCGCTATTAACGGGGCGAGACGGTAACTTCTGATTCTTTGGCAAGTAATTCACCTGAGGCAAATTCCTTGAAAGCAGCCAATGGCCATAGGGGGCCTTGAGCTACACAGCTAATGGCCAAAGGAAGATCGATGATGATTTCCTTTTCTTCGGCGCTGCCGCTTTTGCGAGCAGCAATGATGTAGGCTCTACCAACCCAACCAATCCAACCAGCGATGTATAAGAACATCAGGCCAGGAATTAAGAAGTCACCAGCTCGATCGAGCCGACCATCCACAATTAAGTGGGGCAGACCTTCGGGACCGCATAAAGCCTGAGAATAACGCGCAAAGCGTTTCTTGCCAGATTCAGGGTCGGTGGTAGTATTCCGGGCGTTGGCAGCGCGCTGCTGGAAGGCCGCAGACTCGCTACAGGGAACCAAACCGGCTACCTCGGCGGCATTAACTGCTGGGGCAAAGTTGAGCCACAGACAGACTGCAAAAATAAAAGCTAAAATTTTTCGCATCGAGATTGTTTCCTTTTGCAACAAAACAAAAAGTTTTATGTAGTAAATGCCTTAAGGCACTTTGGGCATTGAAAGTCTATACCTCGCTGTAGTAGCCAAACTGCGAAATTAAGCTATTGTAGGAAAGTACAGAACTCCCGATCGTAAAATAACAGCTAATGCCTACAGTGCTCGCGATCGAAACAAGTTGTGACGAAACTGGCCGCAAGACTGTAACCAAATGTGAAGTTTTCAGTTCGGCTATAGCCACTCTCGTATTTCGTTGAACGTTGGCAATTGTCAAAACCCAAGCCTTAGGTTATGATGAGCAGAGAGGAGTTGAGATATGCCAACAATCATTAAGCAGGATGGTTTTAGGGTAGTAATTTATCCAAATCACTGGTAGAAAAACATCAGGCTGAGCTTTTAACCCAATGGAGTCGAATTCATGCTGAATAATGAAATTACTGCTGAATTGCAAGCTGTTATTGACAAGTCTAGAGAGGTCGGTGTAAAACTGGCAGCAACTGAGCCAAGGGCTGTGAGGTCTTGGTTTGATGGTGTGGATAAGATATTTATTGAGTTAAAATCTGGGATCGTGATGGGTTTTCCCTATCAGTGTTTACAAGGATTGGAGAGTGCCACCACTGAACAGTTAGCTGAGGTGGAAACAACTCCATCTGGATATGGGCTACATTGGGAAGGCTTGGATGTAGATTTAGCTGTGCCACAGTTAGTAACTGGTATCTTTGGCAGTAAGGCTTGGATGGCTGAGCTGGGTCGTCAGGGTGGTAAGTCAACTTCGGCAGCTAAAGCTCAAGCAGCAAGAGATAATGGCAAGCGCGGTGGTAGACCACGCAAAACTTTATCTTCTCCAGACTCCCAAGTACCTGATTTACTAGATCTTCGTAGAATTGCGGGTACAGAAGAAGTAGCTCAGACACGTCAAAAGAAGCTCTAATGCCTACAGTACTCGCGATCGAAACAAGTTGTGATGAAACTTCTGTATCTGTTGTAAAAAACCGTGAAGTTCTCAGCTTGGTAACAGCCACCCAAATCTTGAGCCACCAACCTTTTGGTGGTGTGGTGCCCGAGTTAGCTTCTCGTGAACATTTAGAAACAATAAATTATTCGATCGAGCAAGCACTCACCGAGTCGGGCTTAGATTGGACAGGCATCGATGGAATTGCGGTTACAGCAGCTCCAGGTCTAGTTGGCTCCCTACTCATTGGCATCACCGCAGCCAAAACATTGGCAATGATTTACGACAAGCCGCTAATCGGAGTGCATCACCTAGAAGGCCACATCTATGCAAACTACCTCAGCGAACCAGATTTACAGCCGCCTTTCTTGAGCCTGCTGGTTTCGGGGGGACATACTAGTTTGATTCATGTCAAAGATTGTGGAGTCTACGAAATTCTTGGTGAGACGCGGGATGATGCAGCGGGAGAGGCTTTCGATAAGGTGGCGAGATTGTTGAAGCTGGAGTATCCAGGGGGGCCAGTGATCGATCGACTAGCTGCAACCGGTGATCCCCTCAGATACCCCTTACCCCAAGGGAATGTTTCTCTACCTACTGGGGGCTTTCATCCCTATGACACTAGTTTCAGTGGCCTGAAGACAGCGGTGTTAAGGCTGGTTCAAAAACTGGAGACAACTGAAACAGAGATGCCAGTGGCCGATATTGCGGCCAGTTTTCAGCAGAGTGTGGCATTGGCCTTAACGAAGCGAGTCAGTAACTGTGTGCGAGATTTTGGCTTGCAGACGGTAACGGTAGGAGGCGGAGTGGCGGCAAATACCGGGTTACGCCAGCATCTCCAACGGGCTGCCGAGAAACAGGGCTGGCGGGTAATTTTTCCACCGATGAAGTTCTGTACAGACAATGCAGCGATGATTGGTTGTGCGGCGGCAGAGCATTTAAGGTTGGGTCATCGATCGAGCTTAAACTTAGCTGTCCAATCACGTTTGCCCATTACTGATGTGATGCGCCTTTATGCAGAAGATTAAACTGAAATGGATTTATTTGAACGTCAGTATCAACAGTTACGCGATCGAGAGGCTCCCTTAGCGGCTAGAATGCGCCCTCGATCGCTCACCGAATTCGTGGGTCAAGAAGAAATCGTCGGCCCAGGTAGATTGCTGCGCCGTGCCATCCAAGCCGATCAACTTACCTCCATTATCTTTTATGGCGCACCGGGCACCGGCAAAACCACTCTGGCTCAAATTATCGCCAACACCACCAAAGCCAAATTTATTGCGATCAACGCCGTCCTTGCTGGAGTTAAAGATATTCGTGAAGCCGTAGAAACCGCCAAAACCTTGCGGGGACAATATGGCCAACGCACTATTTTGTTTATCGATGAAGTCCACCGCTTCAACAAATCTCAACAAGATGCCCTGTTACCCTGGGTGGAAAACGGCACTCTTACCCTTATTGGAGCCACTACCGAGAATCCTTATTTTGAGGTAAACAAAGCGCTGGTAAGCCGATCGCGCCTGTTCCAACTTAAGCCCCTCACTGCCGATCATTTGGTTTTAGATTTACAGGCAAATAGTGGTTTGTTGACTTGGGAGGCTTTGCGGCGGGTGCCAGAAGGCGGGGTGTTTGCGGTAGTTAATTCTGGGGCAGCAGCGGAACAATTAGAATCTCAGGCTGATGCGTTGCCGTTTTTGACCCGCCCGATCGTCTTGAATAGTCCTTTGACTAATTTAGTAGCTACTTTGGCGCAACAGCATCCAGAGATTAAGTTTGATTGGGTGGTGGGAAGAAATGCTTTGGCTGAGGAGGTGGATAAGGAGTTGGTGGTGCAGCAGTTGAGTCAGGTTTTAGCCGATCGAGGTCAAGTAATTTTGGTGGAGCGGTTGCCCCAACAGGGACAGCGACTATA
>JANNEH010000248.1:0-6950 GCA_031378405.1 Synechococcales cyanobacterium OTE_75_metabat_409 | reverse complement strand
GCAGGTGCTACTCCTAAAGAAGCTTTTTTCGTCAAATGTGGCATAGGGATTACTATGACTGCCCAAGATATTCTTGAAGGCAGAATGAATGTAGAAATTGGGATGGCAGTAGTACGGCCAGCCGAATTTATTATTCTGAAGTTCTCACACAAACTACAGACTTCTTAGTAAAAATCTTGCATCAATCACCAAAATACATAGGTATAAAAAATCATGGCCGACAAATTATATCCCTTACCAGTCTTTCATTTTCGAGTTGCTTTTGGCACCGAACAACTGGGCTTTACCGAAGTTGCTGGACTCACCCAAGAAAACCAGATGATTGAATATCGAGCTGGCGACTTTCCAGAATATTCTTCGATTAAAATGCCCGGATTGAGAAAGTTTAATAACATCACTCTCAAGCGTGGGATTATGCAGAGTGATAACAAATTCTTTCAGTGGCTAAGCAGTGCCATGAAACTGAGTAAAGTAGATCGAAAAGACCTGACAATCAGCTTGCTTAACGAAAAACATGAACCGGTGATGACCTGGAAAGTCAGTAGGGCTTTTCCAGTTAAACTGGAAGGCCCACAGCTTAAGGCCATGGGTAATGAAGTGGCGATCGAGTCGATCGAAATTGCTCACGAAGGACTAGAAATTGAGAATCTCTAATGCCAAACTCCAAATACTATCCCCCAGTTGGCTTTCACTTTAAAGTTGAAGTGCAAAATCTGCCCACCAAGAATGAAGATATGCGCTTCTCGGAGGTGAGTGGTCTAGCGGTAGAAATGGGTACGGAAGAAATAGCTGAAGGCGGTGAGAACCGCTTCATTCAGAAATATCCCACCCGTACCAAATATCCAGAATTAGTCTTAAAACGGGGGCTATTAATTGATTCTGAAATCCTCACCTGGATTCGGCAGTGTCTGGAAGACTATCAAATTAAACCCAAAGATATTTTCATTAAACTTCTCAATGAAGAACATCAGCCATTGCTAACTTGGAATGTGAGCAAAGCTTATCCTACCAAGTGGTCGGTGAGTGATTTCAATGCCTCTAATAGTGCCGTGGTGATTGAAAGTTTACAGTTTTTCTATCAAAATTTCACTTTAGTTAAATCTTAAAATTATGCCGATAATTGTTGATGAAGTCGTAATTTCTGTCGAAGTTACCAACCAAGCCTCTGGTGGTGCTACCTCAGCCCCACCGGCTGCCGAAGATAAGCAAACTATCATTAATGAATGTGTAGAACGGATACTCGATATCCTGAAGCAAAAAGAGGAACGGTAAGCGATGAGCCAGGGAAAACTAGAAAAATTGTTAATCAAAGCTTATGAAAAGCCCGACTATGCCGGACAACCAATTCAGGTGTTTACAGCCTATGTAAATCCTAACGAAATCACCTTGTCTTACGAAATGGAATATGATAGCGCTCAAGGTGCTGGCACCACAAATAGCCGCATGAACTTCAAAAAAATGAAGCCCGGTGATATGTCACTCACCTTCTTTCTAGATGGTACTGGTGCTAATGGCTACCCGATCGAAGTACAAAAGAAAATAGAAGAATTTCAAACAGTTACTGGTTACAATGGTAATATTCATCGCCCTAATTATCTAAAATTAAACTGGGGCAAATTACAAATAAAGCGCTGTGTACTGAAGAGTGCCTCGATCGCCTATAAGTTATTTAAACCCAATGGTATTCCTCTACGGGCGGTGATCACGGCCAATTTTACTGATAATTCTGATGATAAAACTCGACAGGCAATTTCTCAAGATCAATCACCAGATTTAACCCATGTGCGGTTAATCAAAGCCGGTGATACTTTACCTGCTTTGTGTCTTCAGGTATACGATGATCCCAGTTATTATCTAGACGTTGCTCGCGCCAACCGGATCGATAACTTCCGGAAGCTAAATCCCGGCGACAAAATTTTCTTTCCTCCTTTGGAGAAATAGCCATGCCAGAAACCAGGACTTTACCAATTCCGATCGAACATCGTGAATTCACTATTAAAGTGAATGGCCAAGCTGTGGCACGGGAACAGCAGTTGTTGGCAGTATCAGTAACAAAAATAGTGAATAAAATTACTGCTGCTCGGCTGGTGTATTTAGATGGAGCTGCGGCTAAGAGCGATTTTCCGTTGAGCAATACAGATTTGTTTATTCCTGGTAAAACTGTGGAAATTTTGGCTGGGGCAGCCAAAGACCCGATCTCTTTGTTTAAAGGCATTGTGATTCGACAGCAGTTGAAAGTACGAGATCATACCGCTCCCCAATTAATTATTGAATGTCGTCATCCAGCAATTAAACTGACGATCGGTCGCAAAAATGCTTATTTTTTTGACAAAGCTGATAGCGAAACCATTAGTTCTTTACTAGACAAAGCTGGGGTGAAGGGTGACGTGAGCAAGACCTCGGTAGTGCATAAACAGCAGGTGCAATATCACAGTACCGACTGGGATTTTTTGGTGTCACGAGCTGAGGCTAATGGCAAATTAGTGTTTACCAACAATGATCAAGTAACAGTAAAAGCGCCAGATTTTGGGGGCAAACCAGTCTGTAATCTACAGTTTGGGGCAACAATGTTGGAATTAGATGCGGAAATTGATGCTCGTTGGCAATACAATGCGGTGAAAAGTTTGACTTGGGATGCCGCCGCCCAAGAGTTAGTAAAAAAAGCAGCCACTAATCCTAAACTCACAACACCTGGTAATTTGAGTAATGCTGATTTGGCGGCAGTAATCGGCTTAGATTACTATCAATTACAGCATGTTGCGGTCAGCGAAGAAGAAGCACAGGCTTGGGCTGATGCCCAATGGCTGAAGTCTCAAATGAGTAGAGTCAGTGGTCGGGTGAAATGTGAAGGTATTGCCACAGTTAAATTGGGAGATATAGTTACGTTGAGTGGGGTAGGCGATCGCTATAATGGCAATGTTTTTGTGACTGGGGTACGCCACGATTTTGATTTGGTCCAGGGCTGGAAAACCAATATTCAGTTTGGCAATGTCGAAAAATGGCTGGCTGCTGAACACCCTGTTTCGGCACCGGCAGCAGCAGCCTTACTGCCGGGAGTGAGTGGCTTGCAGATTGGGGTGGTGGTGAGTAACGAAGATCCCGATGGAGAACACCGCATCCGAGTAAAGATGCCCTTGGTAAATGAAAAATCAGATGGGACCTGGGCTAGAATGGCAGCGATCGATGCTGGCAAAGAACGAGGTTTCTTTTTTTATCCGGAAGTTGGGGATGAGGTGGTATTGGGTTTTTTGAACGATGATCCTCGGCAGGCGGTGATCCTGGGAATGCTTCATAGCAGTGCTAAGACGGCTCCACTCCAAGGCTCTGATGATAATCATGAGAAAATGTATCAAAGTCGGTCGAAAATGAAACTTTATTTTCATGACCAGAAGAAAATACTGCGCCTAGAAACCCCTGCCGGTAACAAATTAACCTTGAGTGAGGAAGATAAAGCCATTAAAATTGCCGATCAAAATGGCAATAAAATCACCATGAATCAAGATGGGATCAAAATCGAAAGTAGCAAGGCGATCGTGCTAAAAGCCAGTACTGAGATCAAGATCGAATCGGGTACTGACTTCAGTGCCAAAGGAGGCAAGAGCTTAAAACTAGAAGGCACCTCTGGAGCCGAATTGTCTAGTACGGCCACTACCAAGGTGCAGGGCAGCTTAGTCCAGATCAATTAAACTAATTTATTAAATCTAATTTTATGCCAGCAGCAGCCAGAGTAAGTGATCTTAGCAACCATGGGGGAACCATCCTCGGTCCCGGAGTTAGCAATGTTTTAATTGGGGGCAAACCAGCGGCAGTAGCCGGTGATACTCACGTCTGTGCTCTCCCCCCGATCGGCCATCAGCCAACGGCTAGTGTGTTCCCACTGGGTAGCTTGACGGTGTTAATTAGTGGCAGACCGGCTCTACGCACCTCTGATGTCTGTCTGTGTGGAGCAGCGGCAGCAGTGGGCGAACCGACCGTGATCATTAACTAATATAAATTAGCTACAGGAAATAAATAGTCATGACAGAGTTAACTTATACATCTTTTTTAGGTACGGGCTGGAGCTTTCCGCCCAAGTTTTTGCTGGAAACCGGTGAAGTAGCGATGACGGTTGATGAAGACGATATTCACGCTAGTTTGAAAATTTTATTTGGCACCGCGATCGGGGAAAGATTATTTAATCCTGAGTATGGGTTAGACATGCAAGAAATGTTGTTTGAGCCGATCAGTACTACGATGGAAACCTATGTGATCGATCGAATCAAAGTGGCGATCTTGATCTATGAACCGAGGATTGATGTGCTGAGGTTAGATCTGGATACCACTGCTCAGAATGAAGGCAGAATGACTATTGTATTGGAGTATCGGGTGCGAACTACCAACTCCCGTTATAACCTGGTGTACCCATTTAGTACCACTGATGGCAATGAGGTCAGGGGGATTTTAAAGACTTTATAACTTGAGGATTTTATCAAAACTGGTAATGCATTATGGCTGAACAAGATATCATTCAAAATCTCATTTTCCAACTCGGGCAAAGCCAAGATGATCGCTTGGCCACAGAGCTGGGGGGTCATTTTGCTGATATCGATGAACAGACTACCACAGATTTACTACACCAAACCCAGGCATTTGCCAAATTTGTAAATTACTATCACGATCATCCTAGTACTCCAGTTGGTGATTGGAGCAACTTTTTCCCGGATGCCATTAACATCCCTGATCTGCTGACTAGCCAGGATGCTAATACTCCTGCTCATCTGGCTTTATTGTTGGCTTTTTTGGAATTATACAAACAACCCCAAAGTGTGATTAATCATCTCACTGCCCGCCACCTAGATTTTTATTATCAAGATGTCTTACGACTGACTAAACAAGCGGCGATCGCCGACAAAGTACATGTGTTGTTGGAACTTAAAAAGAATGTAAGCCCCACCAGTATTCAACCAGCAAATTTATTCTCAGCCGGAGTAGATGCCACCAATGTGGAGATGCTCTATGCTCCCACCCGAGAAACCATTATTAATGCTGCTAAAGTGGCATCTTTGCGTTCGCTGTTTTTAGATGCCAGCGGACATGGTACCGTGCGCTATGCGCCCATCGCTAATTCTGCTGATGGTTTGGGTGGAGAACTACCCGCAGATAATTTCAAGTGGTCAGGATTCGGCAATTCACAGTTGCCAGCAGCACAAATTGGCTTGGCGATCGCTGCTCCGGTCTTACGGATGAAAGAAGGCGATCGCACCGTAACAATCTCTCTACAACTGAGCAATATGGCTGCTAACATCACTAATGCAGCATTGAGTAAAGCTTTTGATCTATTGCTCAGCAGTGAAAAAGGTTGGTTGAAAATTGATCTGGTATCGCCTAGTTTGAGTAGCAGTAATTTACTGATATTTCAATTTACGGTGTCGGCCAAAGAAAAAGCAATCATCGATTATGATTCGGCAATTCATGGCTATGCTTATAGTGCTCAGGCTCCGATCGCCCAGATTTTGCTTAGAACCGATAGTTTGAATATTGGCTATGATGATTTCCGAAATGTGACTATCCAAAGTGCTCAGGTGACAGTCGCTGTCTCCAACATCACCACCTTACAGCTAGAAAGTGATGGAGGTACTCTAGATGCCAAAAAAGCCTTTTTACCATTTGGATCTCAACCAACTAATGGTTCCCGCTTTTTGGTGGGGTATCCAGAAGCATTGACCAAAAAGTTATCAGAAGTTAGCATTACAGTCCAGTGGAAAAATGCTCCAGTAAATTTTTCAGACTATTACAAAGATTATGGGGTGACGCTAACTAACAATTCTTTTCAGGCCATTGTTACTTTTCAAGACGGTGGAAATTGGACATACAATGGCCAATCTAACTCACTGTTTAATGCTAATAATGCTACCGAAAAAAGAACTCTTGTCTTCCAGCCCAATACTCCTTCTAGATCTGCTAATATCACAGAGGGTATGGAAGTCTATGCTCTCAGTGTGGCAGATGGCTTTTGGGCGGTAAATAAGGCCAAGAAAATAGTAATCCGCAAGTCATTTTTATCGACCTATCAAAATGCTATTCCTGAACCGCAGACTGGCTTTATTACCTTCTCGCTAGCAAGAGATTTTCTGCATAATACCTACCGCCAAAAGTATGTAGAAAATGTTCTGAAATTTAATAAACTTGGAGGGACATTAGTTACATTAAATGAACCTTACACTCCCACCATTCAAAGTATTTCTTTAGCATATCAAGCATATTCTGGCTTGATAAACATTGCTGCTCCTTCCTTAGCTGATTTTGCTAATCCCGATCTGCAATTTTTTCACATTACTCCTGGTGGACAGATGCGAGAACATGGCTACCAGCGTCAGCAGGTGGAGTCTCAATTACATGCTGGAATCGGCTTGGAAGTTCCATTGTTACCCAGCTTCAACGATCGGGGGGAGCTGTTGATCGGCTTCCAACAGTTAAATGCGGGAGATAGTGTGAGCGTGTTGTTTCAGGTTGCCGAGGGCAGTGCTAATCCAGATTTATCCGCAGCAACAATTCGTTGGTTTGTGCTCTGTGACAACTATTGGCGACCATTAAGTCGATCGGAGGTGGTGTTAGATACCACTAATCAACTGTTATCCAGTGGTATTATTCAGTTTGTAGTCCCCTTAGTAGCTACGACTCAAAACACAATCTTGCCCAGTGGCTTGATCTGGATCAAAGCCGCTATTCCAGGTCAAACCACTGCGGTCTGTCAACTGATCAATATTGTCGCCAATGCTGTGGAGGCAAAGTTTATCGATCAGGGTAATGATTCAAAGCACCTCTTGACTGCCCTGGAACCCAATAAAATCACCAAACTGCAAAATGGCCTTGCTGCGATCAAAACAGTGCAACAGCCCTATGCTTCTTTTGATGGCAAAGCGATCGAAAATGACATTGCTTTTAATATTCGATCCTCGGAACGACTCCGC
>JANNEH010000149.1:0-7280 GCA_031378405.1 Synechococcales cyanobacterium OTE_75_metabat_409 | reverse complement strand
CTGGGGTGAGGGCAATCCAGCATGTCCCGCGTTAAGTTGATACCCTAATGTGTAAATCATCGTTTAGGCCATCTGTTTAATTTTTATTAGCTTGGCTATTGCTAAACCAACCTTGTCGCCAAAAGAAAAAAGTCAAGCTGCCACCCACAATTCCCATCAGTGTTAAGCAAGCTGGATAACCCCAGTACCAACCCAGTTCTGGCATATTCAGTGGCGACTTTTCAACGTTGAAATTCATGCCATAAACACCAGCAATAAAAGTGAGCGGAATAAAGATCGACGAAACTACCGTGAGTAATTTCATGATTTCATTCATTTTATTGCCCACCGAAGATAAATACACATCCATCAAGCCGGTGGCCAGCTCCCGATAGGTTTCCACCATATCCATCACCTGTACGGCATGGTCATAGCAGTCCCGTAGATAGACTTTTACTTCATCACTAATAAAATCACTACCATCACGAATAATTTGATTGATCGCATCGCGCTGTGGCCAAATAGATCGCCTTAACGTAAGCAAATCACGCCGAACGCGATAGATTTTTTCTAAAGTTTGCCTGGTGGGTCGAGATACCACTTCATCTTCTAACTGGTCAATCAATTCTCCGTAGTATTCTAACACCGGGAAAAAGCCATCAATAATGGCATCGAGTAAACAATAAGCCAAGTAATCAGCACCTTGTTGCCGCACCCTACCCCGTCCATGCTCAATCCGATCGCGCACTCCCTGAAAACAATCATGATTTGGCTCTTCTTGAGCCGTTAGCAAATAATTTTTGCCCAAAATCAAACTCACCTGCTCTTTGTGAAAACCCGCTGCGGTTTTGGCCGGAGTCACCATCCAGGTCAGAATTAAAAGCTGCTCTGCATAATGCTCAATTTTGGGACGCTGCGGCACATTTACCACATCTTCTACCAACATTGGATGCAGTTTAAATGTCTTGCTCAGACTTTTCCAGGTATCGTGATTACCCAAGCCCGAAAGGTCGATCCAAGAAACAGAGTTGGCCTGCAAATAGCGATCGGCTTCATCTGGGTCAATCAGATGATGAACATTTATCTGGTCTGGCCCGTAGTCCATCACACAGAGAGTAGCCGGTTCAGCATCAGCACTGAGACTTAACTCTCCTGGTGATACCCCCGGTCGATCATAAAAATAATCTAACTTGGAGCTAGGCTTATAGGTGGAAGGAAACTTAATAACCATTAACTACAAAAGTTCTCCACACAGCGCACAAACATCTCTACACCCATCATTAATGCCGTTTCATCAAAATCAAAGCGGGGATGATGATGGGGGTAAGCTAATGCTCGATCGACATTGGCAGAACCCAAAAAGAAGTAGCAGCCAGGTAACTCCTGCAAAAAGTAAGCCATATCTTCAGCACCCATCGTCTGACAGTCGGGCACTACACCCAAGGGAGTATCTACTAGCTCGATCGCTACCGACCTTACCAACTCAGTAATCCGCTCATCATTGACTGTTGCTGGGTAGAAATTTACATAGTCGATCTCACCGGTCGCTCCATAAGCCGTGCAAATTGAAGTGACCAAATCAGTAATTCGTTGCCGAAAATAGTCTTTGAACTTCGGGCTAAAATAACGCACCGTGCCACTAAGCGTTGCTGTGTCAGCAATAACATTACGCACATTCCCGGCTGCAAATTTACCCACCGTCACCACTGCCGATTCCAACGGATCGACATTGCGAGCGACGATCGACTGCAAGGCACTTACTACCTGGGCAGCAACCACCAAGGCATCTACGGTTTGGTGGGGCATGGCTCCATGACCACCGCGTCCCTGAATTTTCACATCAAACTGCTCTACCGCTGCCATCAACGGGCCACTGCGGACTCCCACTGTCCCCAAGGGGAGGTTATTCCATAGATGTAAGCCGATGATCGCATCTACTTCTGGGTTTTGTAAGACACCCGCCTGAATCATAGGCAGCGCACCACCTGGGCCTTCTTCGGCTGGCTGGAAAATAATTTTCACCGTGCCAGCAAAACTGTCGCGGTGCTGTGATAAATAATAGGCAGTCATCAAAGCGATCGCGGTGTGACCATCATGACCACAGGCGTGCATGCAGCCGGGAGTTTGCGATCGATAATCCACTTCGTTTTCTTCTTGGATGGGCAAGGCATCCATATCGGCACGGATCGCTAAACCCTTCAGGTCAAAGCTGGTTTTTTTACCCTGTAGAATGGCCACAATACCAGTTTCGGCAATCCCCGACTGATATTGAATACCCCATTCTTGCAGTTGCTTTTGAATGAGTTCAGCCGTGATTTTTTCGTGAAACCCCAACTCAGGATGTTGGTGAATCTGGCGACGAATAGCCACTAGACGTGGTTGCAGCGCTTGGATTTCTGGTCGAATCTTACTCAGATTGACCGATTGGGGCAGAGCAGTAGTAGCAAAAGAAGTACGATCCATAGCAGAAGTTCAGAGGAGAATCTGGAGTGCGGTATTTATAGATGTAGTACGATCGACAGGAATGTAATATTTAGTGACACCGCTTTAGTTTAACGGATCTACGGGAATCTGCCCGTCTATTTTAGCAATCTGTGGCCAGATCCGGACTTT
Organism: Synechococcales cyanobacterium OTE_75_metabat_409; assembly: GCA_031378405.1. Lineage (GTDB taxonomy): Bacteria > Cyanobacteriota > Cyanobacteriia > Cyanobacteriales > Chamaesiphonaceae > JAAFHZ01. The sequence goes on along the minus strand of JANNEH010000149.1, from coordinate 4,688 downwards.
GTTGATCAGCAATTCCCTGGAGGTAGGCAATATGTCGATCAAGAATGGCACAGCCCTCGGCCACATTTTCAATTACGGCCAACTTGCCCCGCAGTTCTGCTGCCCCTGGAAAGCCTTTGGCATACCAAGTTAAATGCTTGCGGGCTTGGCGCACCCCATAAATGCCTTTGTATTCAAATAGTGCTTGGAGGTGTTCTCTGGCACAGGCTAGGAGATCGATCGAGCTGGGCATGGGCAGCTCTTCACCGGTCTTCAAGAAATGATCTACCTGACCCACCAAAAAAGGATAACCCAAAGTCCCCCGCGAACACATCACCCCATCAGCCCCAGTTTGCTCTAAACAATCTACGGCAGCTTGCACCGAGAACATATCTCCATTGCCGATCACCGGAATACTCACCACTTCTTTGACCTGGCGAATCCAATCCCATTTAGCTGGGCCATTGTAACCCTGAGCACGGGTGCGACCATGGACAGTAATCATCTGGGCACCGGCATCTTCCATCAGTTTGGCAAAAGACAAAATATTGATTTCGCTATCTGACCAACCAATCCGGGTCTTGACCGTCACCGGTACTGATACCGCTTTAACCACCGCTCGCACAATTTCGGCAGCAATGGCTGGTTCCCTCAACAGCGAGGAGCCACCGCCGTTTTTGGTGATTTTGTTCACCGGGCAACCCATGTTGATATCTACAGTATCAGCACCTTCCGCCACTGCCATCAGGGCAGCTTCCGCTAAAAAATCCGGACGGCAGTCAAACAGTTGGATGCTAATTGGTCGCTCACTGGCTTCGATTTCCATAATCCGAGGCAGTTCTTTCACATAGTGCAGCCCAGTGGCGTTCACCATTTCGGTATACATCATTGAAGTTGGAGCATAGCGCCGTACCAATCGCCGAAATACCAAGTCGGTCACCCCCGACAGCGGCGACTGAAATACCCGGCTCTTTAATTCCAGAGAGCCAATTTTGAGAGGAGTAGAAAGTCGATCGAGCAGGGCAGGACTAATAGTAACCATAGATCTGTGGAAGTGGCCTCAACCACAGAATAACAGAGTTCTTTTCGATCGGTGCAGTTACTCAGTAAGAGCTAGACGGACAATTTAAACCAGTCGATGTACAAGATATACCAGCCAGCAAATATGTCAAACTAAACAAAAATATCTACTGTTTACCTTACCAACTTACAGACTATGACTGAACCCAACGTAACCCCCAGATCTCCCTGGCAGCCAGATGCTGATATCACCACTCATGCTGGCTCACCCCTGACCATTGATGCCGATTTTTTCACTTCCCCACCAGTCGCCATTGGTGAGGTGATTTCGGCAGCTACCACCCTGCCCAAATCGACCCAACCCATGCCCGATGCTACGCGCTGGGCAATCATTGGGGGTGGCGGAGTAGGTTTGGCAATCATTTTCCAACTGTTGTTCAGCAACCCCCTCGTGGCCCTGTCGATCGGGGGTTTAGGGGCAGCTACTGCTTGGTTCTTCACCCGGTTTCACTATAACTGCTCTTATGTGGGCACCAAAGGATTGGTGAAATATAGTTTAGCTGGCTCTCGATCGGCCATGCCCAAAGAAAATATTTTGCTCTTTGCTGATGCTCATAGCCTGTATACCAGCACCACTCGCAACTACTATAACGGCATTTATACTGGCACCAGTTATAGCTATCGCTGGTCAAAAAACTCCGGTAGCCAACATGCCATTACTGGTACTCACCGAGGCGAAAACAACGCACCCAAAGAACATGATCAATGGCATTTTGCCAATGTGGCCGAATCAGCCTGGACTAGCCATCTACTCCAGACTCTAGATGATCAATTGGCTGAACATGGTTACATAGAATTTCCCTTAACAGTTGGATTGCAAGCCGTGCGAGTTGGTCAGGGATTTTTGGAGTTTGTCACTAAAAAAGACGGCCCACAAAGAGTGCGCCGAGAAGACATGCGCGATATTTTGCTGGGTTCTGGGACTTTTCAGTTTAAGCATCAAGATGCTCGTTGGTGGTCGGGCAAGGGGAAATTTTCTTTTGACTATGGCAATATTCCCAATGCCCGCATATTTTTGATTTGCCTCAAGGAATTAACCGATATTTATTGGGATTGAACGCCCGTGACAAAACAAAGATCATTTTGTAGGGTGGGCACTGCCCACGATCTAGCGTCTATGTGATTGGACATCATCCGAAATCTAGATTTTGGGCAATCGTACATTGATTGAAATCCTTCGTGGGCAGTGCCCACCCTACAATTTGTTTTGTCAGACTATTTAATTAAACAGACTTTTTGGCCACCAAATACTTGCTCATAAAATGCACTTCAGTTGGTAGCACCTCAGCAAAGCCAGCTTGGTGTAATCGATCGACCAAATCATCTGCCATGTAGCTACGATAGTAAGGCTCATGGAAAGTCTCATAAAAAGCGTGCATCATCACCTCAAACTCCGGCGAATCGCTCATTTGAATCGAGTCACAAATGATCAGCGTGCCACCTGGTTTCAATACCCGGAAGTATTCTTCGATCGCCTTTTGGCGCACAGCCTCGGGCAATTCATGGAACAGAAACACACAGGTTACCGCATGGAAATAGTTGTTTACATAGGGCAGCTCTTCGATATTGCCCTGCAATAACTGCACCATGGCTCCCGGCATATCTGCCAACTGTTCATTGGCTTTGCGTAAATAAGCATCAGACAAATCGATGCCAAACAAAGAGGCTTGGGGCAACATCGCCCTGACCCCGCGCAGAGTTCGCGCGGTGCCACAGGCGGCATCTAAAATCCGGATTTGTTTGGCTGGCACATCATTAAAAGTTTGGAGCGCTGCTTTCAGCGGTGCCAAAATGCGGCGACGCATCGCATCAGCGCTGCCACCAAACAAAATTTCCACCTGTAAATCGTAGAGATTGGCGGATAGATCGCTGAGATAGCCACCGGTTTGGTGATGAAAATTTTGCACATAATAGCTGGGATAACCAGTAGTTTCGATCTCTCGATCGAAATCCTGATACTTCTTCTCATCAGCCCGCTGCCAAATACTGGGCATATCCATGACCAAGGCCGGATACTGTGCCAAATAGTCTAACCAAGGCTCATCGAACAGTAAGTCGGTGGGGTAAACCCCATTTTCAGCATCTTGCCAATCAGTAACTTGGAGATCTGTCGATCGCTGTTGGAGCTTAGCAATCAACTCTGGCGGCACTGGCCAGGTCGGTAAGTTGTTGGGCTTGAGCGCCTTGCGTGCCTGCATCCCCAGAGCTTTGTGGGCAAAGCTGAGGTAACTTTTGCCTTTTTGCAGTGTTTGATAGGTGATCTTAGTGAGGGTGTCAGCCATAGCAGCAAGGTTTTTTTTGTGTGCAGTGTTATCAATAAATCTAACGAATCTGTAAGGATTTGTAAATTTGTCTTGCTGTTTTTGCAGCTATTGTGGGTTGAGCGGAGTCGAAACCCACAATGGCTGCAAAAATCATTTCAGATCGCTCAGTTTGATCCGAGGATCTACTGCTTTTAACAGCAAATCAGCCATCAAATTGCCCAAAATCAGCATCACCGCCCCCATCATCAAACTGCCCATCACCAAATAGAGATCCTTAGCATTCACCGCCGACAAAATTAGTCGCCCCAATCCTGGCCAGTTAAAGAAAAACTCGGCAATAAAAGCCCCACCTAGCAAGGCCGCAAACTCAAAGCCCAACAAAGTAATCAATGGGTTAATGGCATTGCGCAAAGCGTGCACATAGATCACTCGATTTTCGGGCAAACCTTTAGCGCGGGCGGTTTGGATATAGTCTTGGCGCAATACATCCAGCATTTCTCCTCGGGCAATCCGCTGCAAACTAGCAAAGCTGGTGATGCTCAAGGCAATCGTCGGTAAAATCATGTGCCAGCCAATATCTAAAATTTGACCGATGGTTGACATTTGGTCGTGAGTAATACTGGTACGCCCACCGACGGGTAAATAAGGAGACAGATACTGTGCTAACATCACCAGCAACAGCGCCGCAATAAAACTGGGAAAGCCCTGTCCCAAGTAGCTCAGCACTCGTAAAATATTGTCACTAGTTTTGTTCTGATGGACTGCCCCCCAAATCCCCAGGGGAATGGCAATCAACCAGGTTACTAAGGTAGAAGCCAAGGCTAGCTCTACAGTAGCGCGAATTCTTTGCCCCAGCATTTCAGAGACAGGGCGATTGTAGCTAATACTAAAGCCAAAATCCCAGTGAAAAACCACCCGCTGTAACCAACTTAGGTACTGCACGATCGCCGCACCCAAAGTCTTTTCGCTACTGAGACCAAACTGCTGCTGAATTTCCAGCAGCCGTGCGGGCGAAATTTTCTCGTTTTGTTGCTTCAACGTATCTAGAAAACTCCCCGGCGAGAGCTGAACGATCAGAAAACTTAAGGCTGAAGCCAGCAACAGGGTAATAATCGCCTGCAAAACCCGCTTAGCTACGTACTGAAAAGTTTCGTTGGTCAACAGTGGACGCAGCCAAGCCAGGGGTTTGGGTTTTCTAGCAAGTTCAATAGACATGGGTTTTATGGTTGATTAATAATCCAAAATGGTGATGATCGGCACCGCAGGCAGTTTTTGGCGACCAGCTAGGTCGGTTAACTCGATCGCAAAGGCATAACCCACTAATTCACAGCCAATTTTGTTGATTAATTCACCAGTGGCAGCAGC
>JANNEH010000221.1:0-22037 GCA_031378405.1 Synechococcales cyanobacterium OTE_75_metabat_409 | reverse complement strand
GATTGGCTGAGTTTGGTCAACGTTTTCAGAAGCTTATGATGGAGTACAGTAACCGTCCAGCTTTAATTGCCCGTTGGCAAAAAATAAAACTTAGCTAGGAGAAATATGACCATTGAATAAATTTGAGTTTATTGTGGATGGGTCACCTGTATCTCAGCATAACCCTGAAAAAGAAAGACTTGTAAAAATAGCTGCTAAGTATAGCAAAAAAGGTTATGAGGTTCAGAGGATTATGGCGGATCTCTTCCTATTGTAACGTAAAGGATTCGAGTCCACTGTGGCACTGCAAATAACAGCTCAGACGGAGCAAACTAGCTCAGATAACCTAGTAGATTCATCGAGCAGTTATTTGGGTTTTTAAAATTAGGCTACAGTTTCAGCAAAAATATCAGCATTACCCGTAGATCAAATAGAAGTACTAGGAGGCGACTTGTTTGAATTTTCTGATGCAGAAGAATTGATAGCATGGTTAAACAGAAATAGCTAGCTGATAAATCGGAGAATCTAGCGAGGCCAGGAGGCTTTTGGCCACACATAATAGCGGCAGCTACCACAGCCAAACTGGCGTACAATGTCAGAGTTCTTTGGGGCTTGTTAAGATCTATGGTTTTGCAACGAGTAGGTATCATTGGCGGCGGGCAATTGGCAGGGATGATGGCCAGCGCCGCAGCCAGTCTCGGTTTAAAAATTTGTGTTCAAACCCCCAACCCCACTGATACCGCAGTGGCCATAGCCGATCGAGCAATTTTTGCCCCGATCGATGACATCCTTGCCACCACCCAACTCGCCCAAGAATGCGACTGGATTACCTTCGAGAACGAATTTGTAGACCTAGCAGCCCTAGCCCAAATCCCCGGCGCAATTTTCCGGCCACCCCTGAGCGCCCTCCAGCCGCTGTTAGACAAATACGACCAACGCTACTTTTTACAAAAACTGGGTTTACCAGTACCAAAATTTGACCTCAGTAGTAACTGGAATGCCGCCAATTGGCAGTTTCCGTTAGTATTCAAAGCCCGTCGCCATGGCTACGATGGCCAAGGGACATTTATTGTCCGCGATACCGCAGCTTTAGCCTTGTTACAAACCCAGTTTCCCGATACTGGCCTGATTGAAGAATTTGTGCCCTTTAGTTGTGAGCTGGCGGTAATGGCCGCTCGATCGATCACTGGTGAAATCGCCGTCTATCCAGTAGTCGAAACCGTCCAAATCAACCAAGTCTGTCAGCGAGTCTACACCGCGATCGAATTAAGTGCCGCAGTCCAAACCCAGATCACCGAAATCGCTCACACCATTCTAGAAAACCTCGGCACCGTGGGCATTATGGGTATCGAGCTGTTTTATACTGCCGACGGCCAAGTCTTAGTCAACGAACTGGCTCCTCGCACTCACAACTCCGGGCATTTATCGATCGAAGCCTGTGCTACTTCCCAGTTTGCCCAACATCTGCGAGCAGTAGCGGGTATGTCATTGGGAGATCCGAGTCTGACCTGTGCCGCAGCGGTGATGGTGAACTTATTGGGTTACGAAGAATCAACCGCCGATTATTTGGCACAGCGCCAACAGATTGCGGCTTTGCCCGGTACCTATTTACATTGGTATGAAAAAGTCGATGTGCGCCCTGGTCGGAAACTTGGCCATGTGACAGTAATTTTAGATCAGGCTAGTCGGGCTAAGTCGATCGAAGTAGCCCAACAAATCGAAGCAATTTGGTATCCGCAATGACTAATGTGCAAAGATCTAACTGGCGAAAACCTCACTGGAAAAATATAGTCAGCTATATTTTGTTAAGCTCGATCGCGCTGATTACCTTGGCACCTTTGCTGTGGCTGAGCAGCACCGCCTTGAAATCTAACAACGAAAACGTTTTTCAGTCGCCGCCCCAGTTGTTACCAGCTACACCAACTCTCGCTAATTTTGGTGAAGTTTTTCAGAGCAGCAACTTTGGTTTGGCTCTAGGCAATAGTATGATTGTGGCGATCGCTAGTGTGCTCTGTAACTTATTGTTTTGTAGCTTGGCGGCATATCCTCTAGCGCGATTGAATTTTTGGGGCAAAAAAGCGATTTGGGCGATCGTGCTTTCTACTTTAATGATTCCTTTTCAGATTGTGATGATTCCTTTATATATCATCACTGTCCAATTGCACCTAGTAAATAGTTATTTGGGGATCATTTTACCCAACGTAGTTTCAGCTTTTGGCATTTATCTCCTGCGCCAAGCTTTGCGAGGAGTACCTCAAGAACTAGAAGAAGCCGCCCGCATAGATGGTTGCTCCGATCTAGGGATTTGGTGGCATGTGATGCTGCCAGCCATCAAGCCAGCTCTAGTTACTCTATCAATTTTTGTGTTTATTGGTGCCTGGAGTGATTTTCTGTGGCCGCTGATTGTGATTAAAGATGACCAATATTACACTTTACCCCTGGCAGTCTCGAAGCTTTCTAGTGGAGCCTTTGGTTCTAATTGGCGGCTAGTAGCTGCCGGAGCGATTATCTCGATCGTGCCAGTGTTAGTAATGTTTTTATTCGTCCAAAAATACATCGTGCCTACCGATGTGGCCAGTGGAGTCAAAGGCTAAATAGCGAGCAAGGCAGATCCAGTGGATCTGCCTTGCTGCTTTCGACAACTGCGTGAATTTAATGTGCCGATCCATCCAAAACATCGGCATCAGAGATTGGTCTGACCGCATCTAGACTATCTTCACTGACAAAGCGTTCTGCCGGATGTAGCGACTCTTCATCTTCTTGTTGATAGGTATCAAAAGATTCCATTTTGGGTAAGCTATGCTCCCACAAATAGGCTTCTAACTGGTACATATAAGCGATCAACATCCACCAGAGAAACCAAGTATAGTAGCGAAAATTATATGTCTCTTGGCTAGTGATTAAATCTGCAACATCAGCGTTGGAGAAATGATTGCCACAACTCGCACCCACCAAAATTGTGGCGGTAGGAAAACGGCAAATTGTTGATTCGGCAGCCGCAGAGATCGCCAACGTAGCGCCAAAAGACAGCATGATGATGGCCATCGTAGAGCCGGTAAACCAGATGATCTGCGAAACAGAGCTTTTGGCCGACCACATCGATCGAACACCCCAATATATTCCGGCAATGAGGGCGATCGGAAGTAATACATGAAACACAGCGAAAATCGCGGTGGCAGCTAACCAGCTAAATGGAAAAGACAACCAGCCAAACCAGGAGAAGCCAGATAGTACCATCCGTACTACAGGCATCGCTAAAGGAAGCAGAAACAGGGCTTTAAGCCAAAAGACAGGTCTGGGAAACAGGTGTATCCGAGGGCGGATCGGTAAAAGAGGGATGTTCATTACTGGCAGCGTAGATAGTCGAACTGGTAGTTTTAGCGTTCCCTGTTTTGGCTGGGAAAGCTTGCGTGTGAGGGCAAAGCTTTCGTAGAACCTTAGTCATTAAAAATTCTGTACTCAGAGTAATTAATGATAAGTTGCTTGTATTATACCCCGATCCACCAGGGGAAGTCTAGCTACCCGCCATATTACTTAAACTCCGCAATCTGCGACCGGGCATAGGATAGAGCTTCTTGTTTCGTAACAATTTCTCCCCGGATCTGGCCAAGCTGAATCGCTGTAAGTAGTTGACCGATCGCTGGTGAAGGGGGCAAATTCAGGGCGGCCATTAATTCGGTACCATTGACTACAAGTACCGGATGCGCTAAGGGGTCTTGATCATCGAAATATCGCTTAACAAGTGGTTGCAAATCGGCCAATGACCAGCCAGCAGCTAGTTTTAGTACCACTAAGCAGGGAAAGTGCTGGCCAATTTTTTGAAACAAATAATAAGTAGAGACCGGATCGGTCGGCCAAGCTAGCGCACGACCTTGCTGTACTACATCCACTGCTGTAATTTCTGTAACACTTGCTGTCAGATTTGTTAAGATTTCTTTACTAGGCAATGATCCCAAAAGCCCACAGAGCAAGGCAATATCTGCCCCCGTAATAGGTAAGGTGGAGCGGAGTGGAGTAGTTAAGGCTGTCCAAAGTTGAGGAGATGCTTGCTCGATCAATTTCAGGGCTTGGGCAATTGACTGGAGTTCTGGTTCTAAGCGATTTCGCTGAATTCCTGGCAACCATATTTGGAGTAGCTCTGTCGCCTCTATTAGTAATTGTGGATCATGGTGACTCACGGCTAACAGATAGCGTAGTTCGGTCATCACCCGCTCGGCGGCAACGGTTTGCAAACGAGGTGCTAAATTCTGAATAGTCTTAGCGGTTTCTGGCTCGATGGCAAATCCCAGTTGAGCAGCTTGCCGATAGCCCCGTAGCAACCGCAGAGGGTCATCAGCTAGGTTCTGCGCCGAGACCATCCGCACCAATTGTTGGCGCAGGTCACCAACGCCATCTAATGGATCAATTAACCGCTGCTCACGCAAATGGTAAGCGATCGCATTCATCCGATAGTCTCGCCGCTGCAAATCGGCCTCTAAACTACCCCCTATCTGTTGGGCAAAGTCTACAGTCATGCCCTCAAACACCAAGCGAGCGATCGATCTTTCAGCATCTAGCATCACAAACCCCGATCGATAGTCGCGGCTGATTTCTTGGGCTAAGTTCACCGCATCCACCGGCACAATCAAATCCAGATCGATAACTGCTCTGGTTCTACCCAGTAGAGCATCGCGGACAGCACCGCCCACCACACAAGTCTCCGGGGGCAGTAGATCGAGGCTAAAAGGCAGTGGATATTTCAAAATGTGACACCAGTGGTGAGAAAATTTGCTTATTAGTTTTTATTATACAAAGGGCATTCTTTCAAGGATAATTGAAGCATCAGTGCTATACATGGCTCTGTAGCTCTTTAGTAACCGATAATTATGTCCGATCTGCCGTTTACTCTCGACCAGCTACGCATCCTGAAAGCCATTGCCGCCGAAGGTAGTTTCAAACGCGCTGCCGACAGCCTGTATGTATCGCAACCCGCTGTGAGTTTGCAGGTGCAAAACCTAGAGCGCCAGTTGGATGTGCCGCTGTTCGATCGAGGTGGCCGCAGGGCGCAGCTCACTGAAGCTGGACATTTATTATTGAACTATGGGGATAAAATCCTCACCCTTTGTCAAGAAACTTGTCGGGCGATCGAAGATTTACAAAACTTACAAGGTGGCACCTTAATTATTGGTGCTTCCCAGACTACTGGCACTTATTTATTGCCTCGGATGATTGGAGTATTTCGGGAAAAGTATCCAGATGTATCGGTGCAGCTCCATGTCCATTCTACCCGGCGAACAGCTTGGAGTGTAGCCAATGGTCAGGTAGACTTGGCAATTATTGGTGGCGAGATTCCGGCAGAACTGCAAGATTCGCTCGACGTGGTGCCCTATGCTGAAGATGAGCTGGCCTTGATAGTGCCCAGCAGCTATCCTTTGGGCAAACTGGGCACTATCCCCAAAGAAGATATCTATAAGTTAAAGTTTATTTCCCTAGATTCCCAATCTACCATTCGCAAGGTGATCGATCAGGTCTTGACCCGCTGTGAGATTGATCCGAAACGTCTAAAAATCGAGATGGAACTGAACTCGATCGAAGCCATTAAAAATGCAGTACAGGCCGGATTGGGGGCAGCTTTTGTCTCGCTATCGGCCATTGAGAAAGAATTACAAATTGGTTTGATGTGTCGTGCCCAAATTGAGGGACTGAAAATTCAGCGCACCCTGTCGGCGATCGTCAACCCTAATCGCTATCGTTCTAAGGCTGCTGATGCTTTCTGTGCCGAGGTTTTACCGCAGTTTACCTCCTATGCTTGGAACAATGAAACAATGAATGGTAAAAAGTCCAGAGCAGAAACTGCTCCGGCTTTTTTGGAAAGTTAGAAGCGGAAACCCAAGCCCACCGAAGTAGCCATACCTCGATCGCCACTAAACGGCAGAGCTACACTGCCAGTTAAAGTGAGGTTTTCAAAGTACAGATCGAGTCCAGCTTGGGCAAAGCCGGTGACATCGCTTTTGGCTCCAGAGTAGTAGGCAACGCCTGCACCAATAAAGGGACTAAAGGTCTTGGCTTCGTCGTTCATGCTGAGGTTGTAGTTCAAAGATGTGCCATATTTGTTGCCGGTGCCCGCACTATCTGCAAAGCTTGCACTACTCCGTAAAGAGATACTGTCAGAGAGAATCGCGCGATTTTCGATACTCCAGAGCGTATTGCCGTTCTCGAAGGTAACGGTGGGTGCGAAGCCAGATGACTGGGCAGTCTGGGCTAGGGCTGGAGTTGCGGCTGGGCAAATCAGACTGACTGCCAATGCTGCCAATAAAACTTTTTTCATGCTAGAAATTTGGGTAGATACTTCTACAGAATGCCCATTTTAGCGGTGCTGTTCCCAGAGCAATATTTGCTGCCGCAGTTGCTGTCGATCGATTTTCCCTTGAGCATTGCGAGGAATTTCTGCTACGGCCAGCCATGTTTTGGGGCGCTTAAAAGAACTTAGTCGATCAGCTACTGCCGATTGCAGGGTGGATAGATCCACATTGCTCACGTAGCAGGCTACGACTTTTTCTCCCCAATCCAGATCAGGGATACCCAAAACGCAGATATCTTGAACTAAACCAGTGGCTAAAATAACTGCTTCCACTTGATCGGGAGAGATTTTCTCGCCCCCGCTGATAATTTTTTGGCTGGCTCTGCCCAGAATCTGTAAATTTCCCTGTTGATCAAATTCACCAAAATCATCGGTGAGCCAATATTCAGATGGTGTTCGTAGTTCAGGATAATAGCCTAACATCAGAGATCGAGATTTGACTTCAATACAGCCCGTAGAATGAATTTGGATCTGGGCATGGGGCAAAGCTTGACCACAGCCACTGGCTCCAGCTAAAAAATCGGCTGGTCGCAGGGCTGCCACCATTGCGGCTGTTTCTGTGGCACCATAACTAGGTGAAAGAGGAATTTGGGCTGTGCAGGCTTGTGCCAGTAAACTTGCTGCTGCCGGAGCACCACCAATAATAACGGTCTGGAAAGATCTCAGCCAGTCGGTGTGGGCTGGGAAAAAACGCTGGAGCTGAGTAGGTACCAGGGAAATAAAAGATCCTGGCTTTGCTGATTCGTTAGTAGTAGTGAAATAGCCATTAGTGATAATCGATCGCCACAACTGCATTAAACCGCTGACATGATGCAGCGGCAACAAACAATGAGAGTTAATTTCTGTGACTCCATAAAACTCTTGAAATCCCTGTACTGCTGCCGAGAGAGTGGCCACACTATGCATCGCCAATTTTAGTTGTCCGGAGGTGCCACCAGTGGGAATCATGATCCTGCCCGCTGCCGGAATTCCGGCAGAGATTAAGTCTGTTAATTGCTGTTGTTCTAATTGACCCCAGCGAGGATCTGCTAAAAATATGGGTATTTCTAAACTGATGGCTGTGCAGAATTCTAAAATGAATCGATCGATCTCACCAAGAGAAATAATTAGATATGGTTGATGTTGAATCTGCTGTTTTTGTAAATCTAATAAGGGCAAAAGATGCGATCGATTTCCTTTGTTTAACCAACGTTGTATTTGCGAATCTAAATTCATACCAAAAACCCTAAGACTTTTTTGAGCCAGAGATCTGGCTGCTGAAAATGAATATTGTGGCTGCAATTAGGCACAGTGACCAACTGAGTTTCTTGGCAGAGACTGGCCATTTGTTGACCAATTGCTACAAACCTAGTATCTTGTTCCCCAACTAATATTAACAGAGGGGTTTCATTGGTTTTTAATAATTCACCTAGATATGGCTGCTGTCCCAAACCCATTGTTTCTAGAGATCGAGCTAATGATAGAGGATTATTATTCAATCGACTGGCGATTAACTCCGAGAAATTGCGATGATCATGAATACCCGTGAAAACTGACTGCCGATACCAATGTTGGATAAAAGCAGTGAAATCTAAGTCTGGTTGGCACAATTTGCGGGCGATCGTAGCATCTTGTTGCTGACGTTGTTGTCTAGCTTGTGTAGTAGGTAGACCAAAGCTGGCTGATTCTAAAATTACTTTTTGCCACCGATCTGGATAATTCAAAGCCAAATATAGGGCAAGCCGACCACCCAAAGAATAGCCACAGAGGTAGCTGCAATCTGTTACTAGCTCGGCAAGCTGCTCAGCGATTCTGACAAAACCATCATCAGTAATTGGCGTTTGCCCATGACCGGGCAAATCGACACAGATACAGTGAAAGTGTTGAGTAAGAGTGGGTAGGGCGGGGTGAAAATCAGCGCTGCTGCTCATGAAACCATGTAGCAGCAACAAACCAGGTAAATTTCGATCGCCCCAAGATTCTATATACACAGTTTTTCAAGTATGGGCAGCAACAACCTCTAATTCAGCAATTCCAAATTCAAAATCACCAACCAGCGTTGTCACGCAGTTGCGGCAACCATCACGACTTGGCCTGATCAATTAAGACAACGCGGCAACTCAGCAAGATCAACCCCTACGCAGGGGAGTTTGAGGGGACGGAACGCCTCCCCTCAATGGGGGCGTGGGGGTCAGAACCCCCACACTCTATGGCTTAACACCGTAATCCTAATTTGGAATTACTGACTCTAATTAGACAATTCACTGTTGAATTCATTTAAACTGCGTTGTTCGAGCTTCTTGCCAGCAGGCCGATCGGGACGATTAAAGACCTTGCGGAAAGCAATATCGATCGATTCAAAGCTACTGTTGCCACTTTCGTTAAAAACTATTTGGCCATTGCTATCAAAAATTACTGTTTGCGGAACTTTGCCGGTGTAGTAATAGCCTGCTTCGTTTTTAGTATATTTCTCAGCATTCAAGCTATCTACCGAGACTGGGATTAAATTGGCAGCTCTGCCATAGAAAGACTGCGCCTGAGAAACAATTCCCGCGAAGCGCTTACAGTCTTTGCTGTCATCCAAATAAAATACCAACATCGCTGGTTTCTTATCTTTAAATGAATCAGCCAACCCGATGCGCGGTGGCACGATCGAACCATTGCCAGCATAGAGCACATAAATATTGCCATCAAATCGATCGTCATCCATCGCCGCGAAAGCTGGAGAGGTAAAGATGGTCAAAAATAACATTAAAACGCAGACTGTGCGTCCTAAAAATCGCAGAAAAGAATTAAGCATAAGTCTAGGTAGGGTGGGCACTGCCCACGGCATGATTTCAATGAATTCAAGATTTCGATTAATTGTGATCGATCGGCACAATTTGAATCTATAGATATTTAATCGACTTTTTTAACAGCTTCGATCAGTTTGGAGAAGTAGAAATTACCTGTATTAAGGGCACGCCGTTTAATTTCAAAGCCTTGTTCTTCGAGGGTTTTGATGATTGCTGCTTCCCGATGTAAGTAGGCACGAGTAGCTTTGCTAGGGCCGGGAAAAAACTCCCCAATTTTTTTCAAAGCACAGAGCAAAGTGGTATGAGGCGCAAAGCTGACCACAAATCGCCGATCGGCCATGGAAACTAAGTGCTTAATCATTTCCCCAGCTTTTTCTTCGGGATAGTGAATCAACACATCTAGGCAAACCACTGTGTCATAATTGCCACTCAGACTTTCTAAATCACTGGTGGTAAAAGTAGGGTTTTTATTATCACCAAACAGCTTCGCTGCCCGTTCTTTACCTTCGCCCACCATCATTTCCGAAATATCGCTGGCATTGACCACCGCACCCATCTCGGCCAGAGGAATACTCAAACTGCCGACACCACAGCCAGCATCACAGATGGTCAGACCCTGGAGATTGCCGTCTTCTTTCAGCCAGCTCAACAAAGTATCCACGGTTTTCTGGTGGCCAGTACGAATGCCGAGCTGTACTCGGTTTACTTCTCCATCACCGTAAATCCGCTTCCATCGATCGAAGCCGGTGCCGTTAAAGTATTCTTTGACTATGCTTTTGTCATCGATGGCGTTCATATAAGCTTGTGTAAAAATATTCTGTCAGCAGGATTAAATCATACCAGTGACCAGTCTCGATCGCTTGATCAACCTCAAAAACATTGTCAGTTTTAACGATCTCTGCTCAAGTATCCCCAGTACGGGCAGTTTTCGCCAGAGGAGCTAAAATTAATCTACTGGCAAATGGCTCTAAAACCATGAAAGCTGAATTTGACCATCTTTTTATTTTTACTGATATTGGCGCACCAGCCGCCCAGCAGCTAATCGATTTTGGCTTGACCGAAGGATCATCCCGCACTCATTCGGGGCAAGGCACTGCTAATCGGTGCTTCTTTTTCCACAATGCCATGTTGGAATTTTTGTGGGTTCATAATCCCATAGAAGCTCAGTATGAAGTGATTCAGCGGACTCGTCTCTGGGAACGCTGGGAAAACCGTGATCGAATATGTCCATTCGGAATTTGTCTGCGCCCAGTAACTGATTCGCAAGAGCCAGCCGCATTTGCTCATTGGGATTATCATCCACCATATTTGTCAGAAACCTTGAGCATCGCCATTGCTACCAATAGCGAAGTTTTAACCGAGCCGATGTTATTCCAAATCCCCTTTGGCGAACGCCCAAATCAACTGCCCCCAGCAAAATCCCAACCATTAGATCATCCTATTGGTTTCAGAGAAATCACACGGGTCGAAATCATTACCCCAGTAGCAACGACTCCCTCACCAGAACTACAAACTTTTCTAGACAACAATCACTTTAAAATCCGTAATGGCTTAAACTATTGCGTTGAGCTAGGATTTGAAGATGAGAGACAAGGAGAACAGATTGATTTTCAACCAAGATTGCCACTCATCATGTGTTGGTAAGAGAACATCATGGATAAATTACCGATATGCAAACAAACTGGTGGAAGGATTGGACAATGCTTCTCAGCATTACTGTCTTTGTACTGACTATATTGCTTGCCTTGGCAACACCCCATGGCATTATCCCCGCCCATTTGCAAACCGGTGGACAGGGTAGATCCATTCATTGGATTGTAGTGGCATACATCAAATTAATTGCACCAATTTTTTATCTGAGTGTATTTACTACCTTAATCCTTTTTGTAGCCCAGATTATTCGCAGCCAAAGTGACCATCGAACAACCACGACACTTGCTGTTTGGTTATCTTTATTGGCAATTGTCTTGGCCGGATACAGTAGCCTGTCACTATTTGCGATCGGCTATGAACCCCTCAACGGCATCGAAACTCCTGATTCCAAATACCACCTAGGAATGAGAACAGCTATGGATGGAGACTATTTCTGGATTATCAGTAAGTGCGATCGATGGAATTTCGCCTGTGAATATCGCGGTATTACCAACGTAATCACCGCAGAAAAGTCGCAGCCAGGAAATACCCGCTTGGAATACGACAAAAACACTGGTGTACTTCTTATTCGGACGACAGAGCGAGTTATTCCAGTGGATAGTTTTGGTAAAATCTAAAATCAGCTATTTTTTTAGCACCAAAACTCCCATAATGCCACCAGCGATCGAATAATGCTTTGCCACCACAAAACCAGCATTTCGTCCCAGAGCCACCTGCTCATCACCTACCGGGAACTGCTCTACACTGGGCATCAGATACTCATACTCCGTAGTCATATCATAACGACGCGCCGTCGGCACCACTACATTATCTAAATACCAGCGCTGAAAATTAGCTGCCAAGGCATTATTGGGCCGATGAAAATCTAAAATTGCCACTGCTGCACCGGGCTTCAGCACCCGCTTTAGTTCTAGCAAACAGCGCGGAATATCTACCACATTCCGTAAACCATAGCCTAAAGTAGCCGCATCAAAAAAGTTATCAGCAAACGGCAACTGCAAAGCATCTGCTTCTACCCACTCGATCGCACAGGGTAAATAAACTTTTTCTACCCGTTGTGCCGCATTCTCTAACTGCGCTGTAGCAAAGTCGGCACCGTAAACCTGACCATTTTTACCGACTTGTTTGGCCAACAACTGCGCAATGTCTCCACTGCCGCAGCATAAATCCAAACAACAATCCCCTGGTTGAGCACCGCTCCAACTGACGGCCATCTGCTTCCAGACCCAATGAATACCCAGGCTCAGGTCATTATTGAGTTGATCGTAAACCGGGGCGATGCGATCGAACAGGTCGCGGACATCTCGATCGGAATAGTCGGCAGGAGGCATACAGCACAGCAGAAAAGTCTCTTGCATTCTACGTCTTCGGCTTCCACTTGGCAGCAGAATGGGAAAGAATTCAATATTTCAAAGTATAGTTCTGGGGATAAAAATTCTGGAACCGTCCCAGAATATCGTAGGTATATTGCTGAACACTCGGCCCAGTGGCCACAGGTTTAGTAGAATCCACCAAATCGGCCTGTCCAGAATACCATTGGGCACCAACTCGGCGAATTGCCAAATACAAATCTCCACCACTGGCTCTGATTGCCCGCAGATAGTACTGTAGAAGCTTTTGACGAATTACATAATACTGAATATCGCGACTGGCTAAGAACTGTTCGGGAGTGACTTCCTGTCCAAAGGTTTCGGTCGTCCATTCTGGTAAATTGCTGGGTAAAACTTGGCCCATACCCAAGGCTCCACTGACCGGATGTTTGAGTGATGGATTACCGCTGCTTTCTTGACTGACGATCGCCGACATCAATCCGTTCAAGATTCCGGCGGTGGTGGAGTCAATTCTAATTTCTCTGGGCTTCAAGACAAAAGTGTTACTGGGATTTGGCGAGAATTTGGGAGAGACTTGGGGCAGGGGCAAGACTGCGGTGGTTGGTTTATTACTGGAAACAGCAGATGATTTAGCTGGTGGCAGATTGGCTACCGTTGGGTTTTTACTGGCCGCGCTGGGCAAGGGTGATGCTGTAGATACTGGGTTGTTGCCAAGAGCGAGGGGTGATTTGGTTGCTGGTAAGGTGGTAGCAGGGGAAGCGCTACTGGGTGACGGAGATAATGTGGTGGTAGGCTGGCTGGCATCTACTTTTTCTGTAGGAGAATCGGTGATTTTGATGGCATACCAAATACCGGCCATGGCCACGATCGAGAAGAAGATGCTAAATTTCATAGGCAGTTCGTGATCTAGAATTCACCTGATTTGTGATCTCAAGTATAGGCGAGGATAAAGTAATGTTTATGGGTTGATCGGCTAGGATACTCGTGGAACCATTTCAGTCGCTGCCATGAAAACTGCCCAACTTCTCACCGCTTTTGCTGTCGTATCTCTGCAAATTAACAGCACTTCCCCCACTTGGGCAGCATTTCCTCGACCCAGCAGAGGCCAGCAGGGCATGGTAGCTGCCGCTCATCCCTTAGCGACCCAAGCCGGATTGCAGATACTACAGCGGGGTGGTAACGCCGTCGATGCGGCTGTTGCCACCACTCTCGCTATTTCCGTTGTCGAGCCATTCTCTGCTGGTCTGGGTGGTGGTGGATTTTTATTGGTAAAAACCAAAGATGGAATGCAGGCGCTAGATTTTCGCGAACGTGCGCCCCAAGCTGCCAGCCGTAATATGTATCTAGATAGCAATGGCAAAGTTAAGCCTAAAGCCAGCCTAGAAGGTCATCTTGCTGCCGGGATTCCCGGTACTGTGGCTGGGTTAGCCGCAGTCCATCGCAAGTATGGCAGATTGCCTTGGGCAGAGTTGGTCAAACCAGCGATCGAGATTGCCAGCAATGGCTTTACCGTTAGCGATATCTTAGCCGAGCAACTCCGGAACAAAACAGAGTTATTACAGAAAAACCCCGCTGCCCGCCAGATCTTTCTCCCTGGGGGCAAAGCTCTGCAAACCGGCGACCAACTGCGACAGCCAGATTTAGCCAAAACTCTGAGCGCGATCGCCCAAAATCCCCAAAATTTTTATCAAGGATCGATCGCCACTGCGATCGAAACAGACATGCGCCGCAACGGTGGCCTGATTACCCAAACCGATCTGCGCAACTACCGCCCCATTTGGCGCGATCCGCTTTGCGGTAAGTTCCGCCAATACCAAGTTTGCTCTATGCCACCACCTTCTTCGGGAGGTGTGCATTTGCTCCAGATTCTAAATATCATTGGCGATACCGACTTGGCAAAAATGGGCTGGCATAGTCCGGCAGCCCTGCATCTGATGGCCGAATCAATGCGGATTGCCTACGCCGATCGATCTTTCTATCTGGGTGATCCAGCTTTTATCAAAGTGCCGGTAGTAGGACTCACCAGCCCAGCTTATGGCGCACTGCGTCGCCAAGAAATTTCGCTCACTACGGCTCGCCCTTCTAGCCAAGTGAAACCGGTTGCTTGGGAAATTTTGCGGCGCTTTCAGCCCGGAGCACCAGTAGAAAATCCGATTCCTCAGTCTGCAATCCCTGTGCCCAAGACCAAAGAATCTCAAGATACTAGCCATCTGACCGTGGTCGATCGAGATCGGCAGGTAGTGACTCTGACTTTTACTGTTAACTATAACTTTGGCTCTGGTGTAGTGGTGCCTGGTACTGGTATTTTGCTCAACGATGAAATGGATGATTTTGCAGTAGCACCAGGAATTCCCAATGCTTTTGGCCTAGTGGGTGGCGAAGCCAACTCTGTGGCTCCTGGCAAAACGCCACTTTCTAGTATGAGTCCCACCATTGTTACCGAAAATGGCAAGCTGCGCTTGGCGTTGGGTGCGCCTGGTGGTAGTACTATCATCACAACAGTACTACAAATTACTTTAAATAACTTAGTTTATAAAATGAATGTAGCAGAAGCGATCGCTGCCGGACGGATTCATCAGCAATGGTCACCCGATAAATTGTCGGTAGATCCTTGGGGATTTGACCCAGCCACCTTAGCCGATTTGCGCCAGCGTGGTCACAATGTTGAGCAACGAGACTATTGGGGTAATGCCAATGCAATCGAGCAGTTGGCCGATGGAACCCTCCAAGGAGCCGCCGATCCCCGACGCGAGGGCACCGCTGCCGGTTTTTAGGAAATCTTAAAAGTTTGCGTAGTTTTTAGCCAATGGGCTTTTCTTACTTTAGATTAGAGCAAAGGTTTCAGGATTGCTACCGCCAGTTGAGGCACAATCCGCCCGAGTTAAAATCTATGCTTGCAGGACTGTTTACCCCGAAGACGGTGGAACAATTGCAACAGCTTTGGCAGCACATGGCTGCTGCGGTTGGTGGGTCGATCGTGCTGTCTAATTGTGAATTATCACTGCCCGTGGGCACGAAGTTCGCTCTGTTGACAGATGATAATAGTAAACATTCTGTAGTCTGTGATGCATTTTTGTTGTTAGTCAGCACCGAGTTTTCGGTCTGTTTAGGGATGCAACAGATCGGCGAAAATTACCGCCTGCACTTAACTTTTCAGCCCCACGCGATCGGCAATTTTTTAGCTGGTTTGGCCTCCATTTTACTCAGCAAGCATCCCTGGCAATCTCAGATCCCAGACTGGCAATCGAAGCTTCAGACCAATAGCGATCGTTGGCAAAGTCACTTTACCTTGCAACTAGTAAGGGTGATGTCTGCAGTGGAGCCGACTGACATTTGTGACCCACTCCAACTTACCCTGCGGCAGCAAATTAATGAGGAAAAGCTGCTCTACGAAGTAGTCACCCAAATTCGCCAAACCTTGGATCTGGGTGAAATCTTAAAAAACTCGATCGACAAAGTTCAAAGCTATTTACAGGTCGATCGGCTAGTGATTTATCAATTTGATCAGAGGCAAAGCAATGTTTCTGATGTGCGAGATCGATCTGGCAGCGTGGTCTACGAGTCACTTTTAGATGAATCTATTCCTTCGGCATTGCAATTCAGGGAAGCTCCCGGTTGTTTTGCTAATGTGCAGCATTGGGATAAGTATGAACGTGGCTGCATTCAAACTGTCCCTGATGTGCAGGAAACTTATCGAGACCAGGTATGTTTTGCCGAACAGATGAATCGGCTACAGACTCGCTCCAAATTAATTGTCCCGATCGTGGTGCGGGGTAAACTATGGGGACTATTAATTGCCAACGATTGCCACCAACCATACGAATGGCAAGAATGGCAAAGTAATTTGTTGCAAAAAGTAGCTGAACACTTAGAAATTGCCATTTACCAAGCCGAAATCTACTCTCAACTCCAGCAACAAAAAAACACTCTAGAGCAACAGGTTAATCGCCAGGTACGTGACCTGCGAGATGCTTTGCTAACTTCTCAAGCAGCTAGCGAAGCCAAAACCGAATTTTTGGCGGTATTGAGTCATGAGTTGCGCACCCCTCTCACCAGTATTTTGGGGCTTTCTTATACGCTGTTAAATCTGTTGAATACCAATTTAGATACTCGCCAAAAAAATTATCTCCAAACCATTAAGCACAGTGGTGATCACTTGCTGGAATTGATTGAAGACATGATGGAAGTCTCTAAACTAGAGGCTGGTCGGGCAGTATTAAAAGTTAGTGAATTTTCGGTGATTAAGGTATTGCAGCAATCAATGCAAATTCTGCAACCCCGTGCCGATCAGCGCAAGTTAAAGTTGCAACTGCAAATGATGGAAGGAGAAGAAGATATCAGTCAAGATCCCAATCAAGATATTCGTTTTCGGGGTGATCTGAAGCGGATTAAACAAGTGATTATTAATTTGTTGACCAATGCCATTAAGTTTACCGAAGAATCTGGTGAAGTAATTTTGCGTTCTTGGCGGGAGTTTGATTACCTCGTGGTGCAAGTAGAAGATACTGGAATCGGGATTGCTCAAGACCGCATTCCGCTGATTTTTCATAAGTTTCAGCAGCTAGATTCCACACTCGATCGAGAGTACGAAGGGATGGGTCTGGGTCTGGCTCTCACTAAGCAGTTGGTGGAGCTACATGGGGGTTGGGTAGAAGTGGAATCAGAGCAGGGTAGCGGTTCTACTTTTACTGTTTGGTTTGCGGCTCAAGCTCTACGGCCAGCTAAAGATAAGCCTACAGAAGTTACCCGGATAATTGAGATGCAAGATGACGACGGTAAGCCCCCTAACAAAACAATTGTGGTGGTAGAAGATGATCAAGCTGCTAGTAGTCTAATCTCTGATCTGTTAACGGCTTCAGGTTATCAGGTGGTATCACTGACCGAAACTTCGGTTGCCCACAAGCAAATTGAGCTGTGGCAACCAGATTTGGTGATTATCGATCAACAGATTGGGGAGGAAGACACTAACCAAATTTTGCGTTATTTGCATAACCTGCGCAAAAGTCAGCATATTCGCTATTTGCTGATTGCTACTTCTGGAGAACTCAGTAGTAAAGAACAAGTGATGGAGGTCGATCGATTATTTTGGGATCGAATTCAGCCAGAGCAGTTACTGGACAAAGTTGCTCTACTAATTTGACAATCTTAATTGATGCTAAATTGGTGTATCTGTCTAGGCAAAAATTGCTTACCATCACTTGACCTGAAACCGCCATAACCACAATATTTCTAAATTGAACACTCAAGATTATGCCATATAGTAGTTTTACACTGGATGAAGTCGAGGAGAGATTTAGCTTGGATTTTAAAGCAAGTCCTTTCTTGCCTGAATTAGAACCAATTCTTCCTAGTAACTGGTTGAAAGAAACATTATTAATGACATTGCCCTTAGCCAAGATAGCTGGCTCTGAAAAAGCACGTTCTGAGTTTATAATTGCCCCAATTCTTGTGGAGTTAATAAAATTAACAAATAATGAAATCAGTGTTTTTTCTGGAGAAGACTTCACAGTTGACAAAGAGATGGGGCTGAATGGAATATGTGATTTTATAATAAGTCAATCGTCTAACCAAATTAAAGTTAGTGCTCCGATCATTGCACTAGTAGAAGCAAAAAAAGGAGTGTTGAAGGACGGTTGGGGTCAGTGTATAGCAGAAATGGTCGCAGCCAAAAAATTTAATGACCATCGAAAAAAATCAATAGAATGTATATATGGCATCGTAACCAGTGGTACGTTATGGCAGTTTTTCCGAATGAAAGAAAATGTTGTAATAATTGACCCTGAAGAATATACAATCACATCAATTGAGAATTTGCTGGCAATCTTAAACTGGATGGTCAATGGTAACGTAAAATAATAAGCATCATGATACAATTGATCTTGTATGTACCTTGAGGGTATCTCTATGGCTTACAACAACTTTTCTTTACAGGGCGTGGTGGATCAGTTCGATCTAAATTTGCTAGATGTCAGGTTCTGTGAATCGCTCCCCTCAATCTCTCCAAAGCCAGATTTTATGGCGATCTTTGAGCAGTATTTACCGCTGGCGCAAAGAGCTAAATCAGAAAAGGCTAAGTCAGAACTTTTGGTCAGTCCTATCCTCGTTGAAGTCCGAAGATTGGTTAATAATCAAATCGAGTTATTTTCAGGTGAGGAATTTAACGTCGATCGAGAGCAAGGGTTGAACGGCTTTTGCGATTTTTTGTTCAGCAGATCCACGGTTCCGTATATTATCAAGGCTCCGGTGATGATGTTAGTGGAGGCTAAAAAAGGAGAGCTAGATGTGAGGTTGGGGCAGTGTGTAGCAGAAATGGTCGCAGCTCAAATGTTTAACGCCAGAGAAAGTAAAGAAATTTCGGCTATCTATGGTTGTGTCACCAGCGGTAAACTATGGCAATTTCTTAAGCTCGAAAATAAGGATGTCACAATAGATATCAATGAATATTATGTTACTCCAGTTGAAAGGATTTTAGGTATTATCAAGTGGATGGTGAATAGTTAATCCTCAGCCCAGATCTTCTCTGGATACTAAATTAGTGTATCGGTAGCTTTCAGGGCAAAGCGACAAAATGAATCGCTGCGTCGAATTTTCTTGAAGTCGTCAATATTTTTACTGATTTTCTCGCCATCGATCAGGTCGCTATATTTGCGTCCAATGTGTTGCTGGTAGATTTGGGAAAGTCTTTTTTTGGGATTTTTCACCTGTTCAGGTTTCTTGGTGTCTGGCACCGTGACTTGGTGGGTGGGCTTTGACAGGGTCGTCGAAATCGCTCCGCCATCAGCGAGGAGCCAAGCTTCTAGTTCCTCGGTAATGCAGACTAGGTGAACTTTGTTTCGATCGACTCCTGCACCGTCCAAAGATTCAAAAATAGATTTACAGTCTTCTTTGCGACAGGGCTTTTCACCATCGGTGCGCCAAGTAGGATAAAGATCCCAAATGATAATGACTCGATCGCACTTCTCTGTATCCAACAACTGCTTGGCAGCGGCACCGCATTTTTGAACTAAATTAGGTTTACTATCCAGCGTAACACTTTTGGTTTGGATGGTGGGATCTAGTTTTTTGAGCAGGATTTCACAGACTTTTTTGTCGGCTCCTTGGGGGCCACATTCAAAAATCATGCCGACTTTGATAGGAGCTGGGATTTTGGCGGTTTCTGACATGGAATGGCGGTCGAGCAAAATAAATTGGCTGATTTAGAGGGAGTTGAGTTGTCCCATTGTGTACAGTTGGCCAGGGGTGAACTGTTTTGACCATTGTTCTAAGGTGGGCTTATCGGCTGGCCGCGAAAATATGGGTTCGCCTTGTTCGTTGCGTTCTACGATCACGATTTGGGAGAGGTGCAGTAAGTCTAGAAGGTAGGGAGAATGGGTGGTGATGATTACTTGGGTTTTGCCAGATTCGATCGCCTGTCTAATTTCTTCGACTAACAGGTTAATGGTCCGAGGATCTAAGCCGTTTTCTAGTTCTTCGATGATGATTAGTGGGGGTGGAAAAGGATGGCGAAGCAGGGCGAGGATGGCGACGACTCGCAGGGTGCCTGTCGATAGTAGCCAGCCCGGAACTTGGAAGTTGCCTTCGGTCATTTTGAGATAGATGCGGCGCTCTAGTTCGGCGGGAGAGGTGGCTTGAACTTGGAGGTCTTTGGCGTAGGGCAAGACGTATTGGAGGGTTTCGACTAGTCCATTGAAGGCATCAATATCGAGTTTGTATAAATCTAAGAGGTAATGACCGAGGTTGGAGGCGTTGGGTGCTAGTTTTACTCGATCGGCGCTGAGGCGGGGGGCAATGGGGTTGCCCATGATCGCTGGGTTGAAGTTGATAAATTGCCACTCGGCGATCTGAGTATAAATGTTTGTAAAACCTCCTATGTGTAATCTTTCTCGAACAGCATTGAGATTAAGCATTCCTTGCGTACCCAAAGACTCACCTACATACCATTGAATAGGTTCTTTGGTTTCAGAATCAATTTTCATCTCGTCAAGCCCGCGATAAAATCGGCAATTAACGTTCCCAACGATGTCTCTAGTGAAGTTTGACGATTGCGGAATATCAAGAGATTCTTCAGCAATGAATACTTCACCATTGGGTGATTGGGTGATGCTCATAGCTACGGTATAGTCTTTGTAGCTAAATTTAAAGGTAACTGGATTAGTTTCGTGAGGACGATCGGCACTTTTGGGGCTAATTGTATGTGGAACTGCCCGGTTGCGAATGTAATCGAAGCCCCGCCAATAGTTAATGGCATCATCTAAGCCTTGCTGGATAATCATTTGATAAGTTAGTAAACCTTCGATGATGCTACTTTTGCCGGAGCCGTTGTTGCCAATAAAGACGGTGAGCGGGGTAAGTTTGATGCTGCCGCTGTTTTGGATAGCTTTGAAGTTTTCGAGTTTAATGCGGCGCAGGTTGGGAAGTGTCATCAGATCAATCCTCTTTCTACATCGCGGTAGGCGTTGAGTGCCATAATTTTGGTGGCTTCGGGGACTATTGGGAAGGTTTGTAAGATGTGGGCAAATTCGATTTCGGTGAGGTGATAGAGGTGGGCGATGATGCCGTCTAGTTCGGCGCGGAGTTGGGCACGTTTAACTTCATCGGTAACGCCACTGGTGTGGTTATCCAGTCCAACATCGGCGGCAAGGTCATCAAATTCTGGAGTGGTACAAATTAGTTTGGCAGCGCGTTCTACGATTTTCAAAAAGGGTTGTTCCCCCTCTGAAGACGTTCCACAAATAGCTTTGGTGAGATGAGGAATTGGTATTTGATTCAGATAAGAAATATTGAGATTAGTATTAATATTTGATCGCAAAATACAATCTATGATAAAGCTATTGAGAAGAGCAACCAGACAGATGATTTCCCGACGTGACAGACGAAGAATATTGTAGCTATCAATGTCATGAAAAAACGGAAAATTCACATACAAAGATTGGCCAATGAGTGAATAAGGAGGAACAATAGTTGAGATCAATGTACGGCTATCCTTATTCCGGGCATTTTTTCTAATTACTATGCGGTATCCTTCATAATCATTCTTTAAATCTTCAGGAGTATTTCTTAATCCACTAATCTTTCTCATTCTTTTGCTCAGAAGAGTTCTTTTGATATTCGACTCTTCTATCCAGCAGTGAGGTGCAGAAAATAGATGAGTGAATTGATGAATCATAGATCCATCATAAACAGGGCATCCATTAGGAGTAGTGAGAAAAAAAGGATGAGTTCTATTTATATTAAGCTCTTCTCCATGTAGACTTAAACCCCATCCATTTTCATGGTCACTAAGACATGGATAAGCAAATATTTTATTAGAGAGATAAAGTTCACTTTTGGTACTAAAATTCACCTGTGTAGTCTGGTAGTTCATATCAATACTGTAAAAATGTGTGGCACGATCTATGACGTAGCGGGGAATCTATCTAAGTATCTGCGAATTATATCTCTGGTAAGCCGCTGACAGATTAAATACTCGAAATCTTTTGGTATTCTCGCTCACCCACCAGACTATAGAGATAGGGAAAAACCCGATCGAACTCTTGCCTTAGTTCTAGCAATTCCTGCTCCGAGATTGCTTTCCACTCCGATCTATCTCGCCAATAGATCACACAGGTTACTAGTTCTGGATGCTCGGTACTTATCCAGGTTTCCTTGTGCTCAAAGGCTGGGTACATAGCCAAACCTGCGCCCCACACCACTCGATCGGCCTCAATAAAAGCCGCTTGCTGCTCTGGAGCAACTCTAAATTCTAAAATCTCAACAAAACTGTTAGGCTGATGCATGTATTAAAAAAGCTTGACTCCACCGATGCAGTTTGCCCAACGTCTCCGCCCACTCCAGTCTAACGTTTTTGCCGTGATGGATACCGCCAAAGCCCAAGCGCGGGCATCTGGACAATCAATTATCGATCTTTCCTTGGGTTCTTCCGATTTGCCTACGGCTCCCCACATTACCCAGGCGATCGGC
>JANNEH010000212.1:0-16465 GCA_031378405.1 Synechococcales cyanobacterium OTE_75_metabat_409 | reverse complement strand
CAAAATTTCAGAGAATTAAGAGCCTTGGGGATCGAACTACGCAGCTTTGTCTTTTTAGACAGCCTCCAACCGCAACACGCGGCCTACTTAGGTAAAATAGTCCAAGGTTTTTTGCCAGTTCCCGGTGATAGCTCCTTGTGGGTAGAAATTTCACCCGGCATCGAAATCAACAAAATTACCGATATTGCCCTGAAAGCAGCCTCCGTGACTCCCGGTGTCCAAATCGTTGAGCGCCTGTACGGACTACTCGAAATTCACTCCGCTTCCCAAGGCGAAACCCGTGCCTCTGGACAAGCCATTCTCGCCCACATTGGAGTAAAGAGCAACGAAGGACTCAAGCCCCGAGTAGTCTCCAGCCAAATCATTCGCAACATCAACGCCCACCAAACCCAAATTATCAACCGCATGGCCAGAGGCCAAATGCTCTTAGCCGGTCAGACCTTGTTTGTCTTAGAAGTAGAACCAGCCGCCTATGCATCCTTGGCAGCCAACGAAGCCGAGAAAGCAGCAGCCATCAATATTTTAGAAGTGCAGGCAGTGGGTAGCTTTGGGCGACTGTATTTAGGTGGTAGTGAACAAAACATCTTAGCTGGGGCAGCAGCAGCGATCGCTTCGATCGAGAATGTGACTGGTCGCACTCACGCCCCAATTAAGAACCAAATGGAGTAGCGGGATGTCGGATCGTAGAGCAGCTTCACAGGAACAGCGAGTGGACTGGAAATCATTGCCATCACCACTTTATTTACCTGGAGCAGACTTGAGCTTAGTAGAATGGCCAGAAGCCTTGCTCGATCGAGCAGATCTCAGTCAGAGCAACCTGGTGGGGGCAAATCTGAGCCGAGCTAGTTTATATCAGGGTATTTTGACCGGCGCAAATTTGGTGGGGACAAATTTTTTAGGAGCAAATCTGCAAGATGCCGATTTAGGCGAAGCTTGTTTACATCGATCGAACCTTTGCTTAGCGAACTTACGCGGAGCAAATCTTTGTGGCGCAGATCTGAGTGGGGCAAAGCTCTACGATGCTGAGGTACAAGGGGCTTATTTCTATCGCGCAGATCTGAGTGGAGCTAATTTGAGTAGGACACACTTGCTCGGGAGTTATTTGGTACGAGCCAACTTAAGTGGAGCCGATTTGAGTGGAGCAGATCTGCGTTGGACAAACTTGCAGGGAGCGAATTTAACCGGGGCAAATTTGCGGGGAGTTAAGCTCTATGAGGCAAAAAATTTATCTTGGGAACAAATTGTATCTGCCCACAACTGGGAGCCAGCCGCTAAAAACCTAAAAAAAGTCGTTTAAAAACAATTCCTCACGAGTTCCTCAACTTACTGCCCTAGTCTATAGATATTAGCAACGGACATTTGTAAATCCGCGAGAAAAAAAATCTATTATCAACTAGAGGAATAGTTATGTCGCTAATCAAAGACTTCCATAGCTTGCGCCAACAGATCGATCGGTTGTTTGATGATATTGTACATGAGCAACCACCGCTAGGACTATTCTCTAAAATGGGAGAAACCCCCTGGATGCCAGCGATCGAGCTGCAAGAAACCGAGACAAACATGATCCTTAAAGCGCAGTTACCAGGCATCGAACCAGAAGAATTAGATATTCAAGTCAGCGAGAATGCTGTTTTTCTTTCTGGTGAACATCAAGAACAAAAAAAGACTGACGAAAAAGGAATTTTTCGATCAGAATTTCACTATGGCCAGTTCAAACGAGTGGTACCTTTACCAATAGCAATTCAACGAGAACAAGTAAAAGCAGAAATGGTTGCAGGTTTGCTGACTTTAACTATGCCTAAAGCTACTCCGACATTGCCGAATGTAGTGAAGGTGCCGTTGATGAAATCAGATCAAACTCCAGAGAGTTAATAATCTCAGAAAGTGTTCAGGATCAAGTCATGAAAACAGATTACCTAATTGTGGGAAGTGGTTTATCGGCATTGGTTTTCGGAGCACTAATGGCTCAGGCTGGTAAAAGAGTACAAGTGCTAGAAGCTCACGAACATCCGGGGGGCTTTGGCCATAGTTTTACCATGGCTAAAAAATACACTTTTAATGCCCAGCTACACTATGTTTGGGATTGTGGTGAGGGACATACTGTAAATCGGGTACTCAAAAAATTGCAATTGGATCAAACAGTGACATTCGATCGCTATGATCCTAACGGCTTTGACCATATGAGAATGCCCAACTATGCGATCGATATTCCCAGTGATAGTGCTGAACTGGTGCAGCGTTTAGTAGCGCTCTTCCCGACAGAGGCAAAGCAGCTAAAAAGGTTTGTGACCGAAGTACAATCCGTCCGAGCCGGATTGCGGTATTTATCGCCACCAATTCAGCCGTTAGAACTATTGCGACATATGGGGGAAGTATATTCTGCCCTACAATATCTGCACAGTACACTCCAAGAAGTATTCGACAAATTTAGAATCCCGCAAGCAGCCCAAACCTTATTGGCATTACAATGGCCAGATTTCTTACTACCACCAGAACAACTTTCTTTTTATGCCTGGGTGATTTTGTTTACAGGTTATCAAGAAGGCGCTTTTTACCCCACCCAACACTTTGAACAAGTAATCGATGCCCTCGTGCAAGTAATTACTGACCACGGCGGTGAAGTTTTGCTCAACCAAGAAGTTACCGATTTCTGGGTGGTTGATCAGACTGTCACTGGAGTACGAGCGATCAATTTACTGACCCATACCCCCCAAGAATACCTGGCTGACACGGTAATTTGTAACATCGATCCCCAAAAAGCTGCTGCCATGATTGGCATCGAGAAGTTCTCCCCAGCAGTTCGCAAAAAGTTAAATTATGACTATTCACCTTCTAACTTTATGGCCTACTGCGTAGTCCAAGGAATCGATCTACGCGAATATGGCTTTGGCAAGTGGAATACTTTTCACAGTGGTGATCAAGATCTGAATATCGCCTTCGATCGGATGTATCACCAGCAAGACTACACTAATCCCAGTTTTGCGATTACTACTCCGACTCTCTTGACTACTAATGGAGGTGACTGTCCACCCGATTGCCAAATCATCGAGTTCTTGACTGTGGCTAATTACAGCTACTTCAATCAACTTAAACAGTTAGATCCGGTAGCCTATCGGCAGAAAAAATCAGAAATTCTAGATGCAATTTTGGATGTAGTAGAAAGAGACTATGTACCTAAAATACGCAGTCACTTAGTATTCAAAATTACTGGTAGCCCGACCACCAATCAGCACTTTTGTTATTGCCCCGAGGGCAACTCCTACGGCTCTAGTTTAACCCCTCGCAATATGGGGATTGGGCGACTCAATCATCAAACATCTCTCCAGAATTTTTATTTCTGCAATGCATCATCTGGCTACCCTGGTTTTGCACCTACTTTTTGGACAGGTGCGCTGCTATATCAAAGATTATCAGGGGACAAGATTTTAAGTTAAACACCAACAGGAATTTGAACCATGAAAATTGCAATTATTGGCGGCGGAGCCAGCGGTATGGTGACAGCTTATTTACTCGATCGACAAGGCCATCAGGTAACCATATTTGAGCGCGAACCAACCCTTGGCGGTCACATTCGCACCCTGAATCAAAATGTGCAGCCCAATCACTCTGATTGTAATTTGGTGCTAGAAAATGGAGTATTAGAATTTCCGACGACGTTTCATAACTTTATGGCTTTGATGGCGGAACTAGGAGTAGAGCTAGAGCCAGTAAATATTGGCTCGGCACTATTCCTAAAAAATGGTAAACACTATCTTTCTAAAGTCGCGATCGAACGTAACTTTACTGGCATCAAAAGGCTGCTAGAATATGGAAGATTGAAGTTACTTTATTTACAGTCGGCCAGCTTATTAATTGCCACAAAACTCTGGCAGATGATGGATTTTCGTGGTCAGTCTGTATCTGACCACTTTGACCAGCCTTGTATCCATAATACTTGGCTAAAGTTGTTTGCCATGTATAGTTATTCTATTCCGTTCCCATTGATTGATAATTGTCCCGCCGAACTGGTAATTCCGACTCTGCGTGACGATGTGTTTGTAGATTGGGTGAGAATTAAAGGCGGCGTGTATTCCTATATCCAAAAAATTCTCGATCGATTTCACGGTGAAGTACTGCTGGGAGTAGAAGTATCAGTGATTCACCGCACAGCAGCAGGAGTAACAGTAGAATTAACTGGAGGTAAACCGCAGGAGTTCGACAAAGTAGTTTTTGCCACACCCCCAGACCAGGTACTTAAATTACTAGCCGATCCTCGCAGTGAGGAGATTCGCCGATTTACAGCATGGCAAGAAAATCATGTACAAACCATACTGCACAATGATCTAAGCATGTATGCTCCCTACCAAATCAAGAAAGGTTCAGAATTTGATTTCTTTGAAACCGACCAACAGCATGGTAACTGGGGATACAATGCCAATCTCAATCAGCTCTGCGGAATTTCTTCCTCAATGCAGTATAGCTTGTCATTCAACCTAGAAAGTTTAATTACTCCCTACCGTGTTTTACATGTTCAACAACATCATACCCCACTCTATACCGTAGCTGCATTCCGCTATCGCGATGAAATCATCACTACAAATGGTGAATATCACACCTATCATGTAGGGGCTTATCTTGGTGATGGTTTGCATGAAGGAGCGATTACATCAGCTCTTAACGTGGCTGAGTTGCTCACTAAGATTAAGGCTGTTAGCGGTTCTTATGCTCACTCTGGACAAATTTAGACTTCCACTGAATAATATCATTGAGTAGCCAGGATGTGAACAGAGTTACATCCTGATTTTCCTTCATCTGCAATTAAGTGTAAAGTAGGTGTAAAGGGATTTTATTTTGTGAGCCTGTATGCCTACCGCCAATCTGACCCAGAAATTACCAAGCTTAGCCTCGATCATCGATCGGCAGCCATTGACGGTTCACCCTGACATGCCACTGGTAGAAGTTATTTCTTTAATGAGTCAGATGAGAGGACGAAAATGCTTATTGCCCAATGCAGAGCAATTGCCTGAACTAGAAATATCGATCGCTGTCCGTCATAGCGCCGTATTAGTATTGGTAGCAGATCAATTGGTCGGCATTTTCACTAAACGCGATTTAGTTAAACTAACTGCCAGTCAACAAGATATCCAAAGTATAAAAGTAGCAGATGTAATGAATACAGATCTGCAAACGTTAGTGCTGTCTGAAAATCAGACGATGATGAGTGCTTTAACCATTTTTCAGCAGTACCAGATCCGACATTTACCAATTCTAAATCTTAACCAACAACTGATTGGGATAGTAACTCCAGAACACATTCGTCAAATTTTGCAGCCAGTTAATTTGTTAAAGTTTCGGTTAGTATCAGAAGGCATGATAACTACGGTAATTCATGCTACTCCCGATACTAGTATTTTGCAAATCGCTCAGATTATGGCAGCACAGAATGTCAGTTCGATCGTCATTGTAGAGAAACAAGAGGCCAATACAACCCGGCCTCTACGACCGGTGGGAATTATTACAGAACAGGACATTGTGCAGTTTCAGGTGTTTCAACTGGAGCTAGACCGGGTGTTAGCAGCAGCAGTGATGAGTAGCCCCTTGTTTTGTTTGCAAGCAGCAGATTCTCTCTGGTCAGCACAGCAAATCATGCAAAACAGTAATATTCGCAGATTGGTGATTACCAATGATCGGGGAGAGCTACAAGGAATCCTAACCCAGTCAAATTTGCTACAATTGCTCGACCCCTTAGAAATGTTGTACATGTTGGAACGATTGCAAGACAATTTAGTACAGCGAGCAGCAGAATTAGAAGAGAGTAATCGAGACTTGCAGTTAGAAGTAATTAGACGGCAACAAATTGAGAATGATTTAGAACAGCGAGTATTAGTTAGAACTACCGAGTTAGATTTGCGCACACAACAACTCGAAGCCGAAATTGATAAATATCAATTTCAAAAATATGCCCTCGATCGATCAGCAATTGTAGCAGTGACTGATCGACAAGGAATTATCACCG
Organism: Synechococcales cyanobacterium OTE_75_metabat_409; assembly: GCA_031378405.1. Taxonomy (GTDB): domain Bacteria; phylum Cyanobacteriota; class Cyanobacteriia; order Cyanobacteriales; family Chamaesiphonaceae; genus JAAFHZ01. The sequence continues at coordinate 10,470 of JANNEH010000212.1, read as the reverse complement.
ATATCAACGAGCAATTTTGCCAAATTTCTCAGTATTCTGCTGCTGAACTATTGGGGAAAACTCACCGCCTCATTAATTCTGGCTATCATTCACCAGAGTTTTTCCAAAATTTATGGACAACTATTTCTCGTGGTCAAGTCTGGCGTGGTGAGATTAAAAATAGAGCTAAAGATGGTAGCTATTACTGGGTATCTACTACAATTGTGCCATTTTTCGATGACCGAGGACGGCCAGAACAGTATTTATCTATTCGCTTTGATATTACCGATCGCAAACAAGCCGAAGAATCATTGCAGCAGAGCGAACAAAAATTTCGGGCAATTTTTGATAATACCTTTCAATTTGTGGGCTTACTAGATACTGCGGGAATTCTCCTAGAAGCCAACCGAACCGCCCTAGAAGCAATCGGGGTCACAGCGGCTGATGTCATTGGTCAACGATTTTGGGCAACTCCCTGGTGGACACATTCCCCAAATTTGCAAGTACAACTACAACAAGCGGTGATCGAGGCAGCTAAGGGGCAATTAGTCAGGTTTGAAGCCAAACATTTTTTGGCGGATGGCTCCCATATTATTGTGGATTTTTCTCTCAGCCCAATTATGGATGATACGGGCAAAGTGATCATGTTAATTCCAGAAGGGCGCGATATCACCGATCGCAAACAAATTGAATCAGCTTTAGCCGAAAGCAAAGCTCGTTACCGCACATTGCTGACAGCAGCTCCGACGGGTATTTTTCAAACAGATTTGGCGGGCAACTGTTTATTTATTAATCAGAAATGTGGAGAATTAATGGGTCTATCTGTCACAGCAGCATTGGGTCAAGGTTGGCTTAAAGCCATTCATCCCGACGATCGCCAGTTAATTGATCGGGAGTGGTCTAAAGCTGTGCAGACCCAGCAATTATTTGCCTTAGAGCATCGGTTTCTTACTCCAGATGGACGAGTTAACTGGGTTGCTAATAGTGCAATCGCCATTCGAGATGACTCTGGAACTGTTACTGGGTATCTGGGCACGGTGATGGATATTAGCGACCGTAAAGCCGGGGAGCAAAAGATTCAAGAGCAAGCTGCCTTACTAAATATCGCTACCGATGCGATTATAGTTCGCGATTTAGACAGTCGAATTCAATTTTGGAACAATGGCGCTAAAAGTATCTATGGTTGGTCGGCAGATGAAGTAATTGGCCTATTTACTACGCAACTTTTTTATGCCGATATTTCAATGGCAGAAAAAGCTATAGAAGCCTTTACTACTGTAGTATCTCAAGGCTCCTGGCAAGGTGAATTACATAAAATCAATAAAGCCGGTCAAAAAGTAGTAGTAGAAAGTCGCTGGACTTTAGTCCGCAATGAATCTGGTCAGCCGCGATCGATTTTGAGTGTGGATACTGATGTGACCGAGAAAAAACAGTTAGAGCACCAATTCCTGCGTGCCCAACGCTTAGAAAGCTTAGGCACTTTAGCCAGTGGCATTGCCCACGACTTGAATAATGTGCTCACTCCTATTATGGGTGCTGCCCAGCTTTTACCTCATACTCTGCCCAATTTAGATGGCAGGAATCAAAGGCTATTAAATATGCTGGTAGAGAGTTCCAAACGGGGCAGTAGTTTGGTCAAACAAATTCTCACGTTTGCCCGAGGTGTGGATGGCCAACGCACTGTGCTGCAAGCACGGCATATTTTGGCCGAAATTATCAGTGTAGCCAGACAAACTTTCCCCAGATCGATCGACATTCGCTTAAGTCTAGATAGTGAAGATCTGTGGCTGGTGAATGTCGATGCCACTCAAATTCATCAAGTATTGATGAATTTATTTGTCAATGCCCGCGATGCCATGCCCAATGGCGGAGAGATTGTAGCTGCTGCTGAAAATATTGTTATTGATGCTGCTTATGCCAAGTTACATCTTCAGCCACCAGTGGGATCTTATATCAAGATTACTGTTACTGATATTGGGGTGGGCATGAGTAGTGAAGTGATCGATGATATTTTTAATCCGTTCTTTACCACCAAGGAAATGGGCACCGGACTGGGATTATCCACAGTATTAGGCATTGTTAAAGCTCACGGCGGAGCGATCGAAGTGGAAAGTGAAGTGAGTAAAGGTAGCTGTTTTACGGTATTTTTACCAGCGATCGATAGCGAAGAGTCTGAGATTCAGATCCTAGTGGAAGATTTATATGATGGAGAAAAGCGGTTGGTGTTGGTGGTAGATGATGAAGCGGCAGTGCGGGAAATCACGAAAGAATCACTAGAGTCGTATAACTATCAAGTGCTATTAGCAAGTGATGGTGTCGAGGCGATCGCCGTCTATGCCAAAAATCATGAAAAAATTGCAGTGGTGTTAGTCGATATGATGATGCCCAATCTAGATACTCCTTCTACGATCCGGGCTTTGCAACGAATTGAGCCACAGGTAAAGATTGTGGCGATGAGTGGTCTGGCGACTAATCGAGAAGTGGTCAAAGCGACAGGGGTGAAGGCATTTCTCACTAAGCCATTTACGACCGGTGAAATGCTTCAAGCATTAGCAGATCTTCTAATCGACTGAAGTTAATGACGATGATACGGTCTAACAATAGAAGTTTCGACTACCTTTACTCGCAATCTCTCTTAAAATGAAAGTCGTATACCGAAGGAGGATCTATGGATCGATCGAAAATAGTAGCAGTAACCACCGGGGCAATTTCTTTGGCTTTAGCGATCGCCTATCTGGTGGTGGTGCAAATTTTGGATATGCGGGGCGAAATGATTCCCGCGCCCTTGGTGGAAATATTACTTAATTGCTTTTAGGTAGGGTAGGGGGACAAACCCCCAATCCCCCAAATAAACTTAGCGGAAGCCCACTGCCGCTTGCCAAACAAAGGCCAATGCCAAGAAAAACAACGGAATAATCGGCAATACATCCACCAAAGGATCAAAGAAAGCATAGGCTTCAGGAAGCTTAGCTAAAATAATTTGAGCAGCCATATTTATATCCTTAGTTCGTATAAAAGTTGCCTGTAATTTTATCACAACCCCAGGGATCAATGGAGAGAGCGAATTCGTAAATCTTCAGAAAAATTCAGCGTCTTCTGTGGTAAGATCCGGAGTCCGCTATCTTCAGACCCTTCGACCAGATCCACAGAACCAATCACCTCCGGTGTAAACGACCAGTGCTGAGTAGTTCGACAGACTCACTGTCAGATTTGTCGAGATCAGATTTGTCGCAGTAAGCCGTCGCACACACCAATCTTTCCTTTCCTTCTAAAATCATGTCTTTACCAATCGTTGCTGTTATCGGTCGCCCCAATGTAGGCAAATCTGCGCTGGTCAACCGGCTGGCCGGAGCATTAGATGCCATTGTTCACGATGAAGCCGGAGTCACCCGCGATCGCACTTATCGGCGGGCATTTTGGGGCGATCGAGAATATACCGTAGTAGATACTGGCGGCTTGGTTTTTGATGATGAAACCGAATTTTTGCCCCTGATTCGTGAACAGGCTTTTGCTGCTTTGAGCGAAGCCAGTTTGGCAATTATGGTAGTAGATGGTCAGATGGGTTCTACAGCGGGTGACGAAGAAATTGCCACTTGGCTGCGCCACCAAAAATTACCCGTGCTGCTAGCAGTCAACAAATGCGAATCGGAAACCACTGGCCTATTACAGTCGGCAGATTTTTGGGGTTTAGGCTTGGGTGAACCCTTTCCAATTTCTAGTATTCATGGCAACGGTACTGGTGAGTTACTAGATGCCATGGTGCAGCAGTTACCGGATACGATAGACGATGAAGAAGACGCTGAGATTCGGATTGCGATTATTGGACGGCCAAATGTGGGCAAATCTAGCTTACTCAATGCTTTTTTGGGCGAGAATCGCTCGATCGTCAGTCCTATTTCAGGTACTACTCGCGATGCGATCGATACCATGCTGGAAGTGGATGGTAAGAAGTACCGCCTAATTGATACTGCGGGGATTCGCAAGAAGAAAAATGTGGACTACGGGCCAGAGTTCTTTGGCATTAACCGGGCTTTCAAGGCCATTCGGCGGGCTGATGTGGTGCTCATGGTGCTAGATGCCGTAGATGGGGTAACCGAGCAAGATCAAAAGCTGGCTGGCCGAATTATTGAGGAGGGTCGGGCTTGTGTGGTGGTGATGAACAAATGGGATGCAGTCGAGAAGGATTCCTATACTATTTACGAGTACCAAAAGGAAATCGAGACTAGGTTGAATTTCACAGATTGGGCAGAGAATATTTTTGTCAGTGCTTTAAGTGGCCAACGAGTCAAAGAGATTCTGCCAGTAGTCGATCGAGCTGTAGAACAACACCGGCGGCGGGTAAGTACAGCGGTAATCAATGAGGTGCTAGAAGAAGCATCTAATTGGCACAACCCACTGGTAATGGCCGGTGGCAAGCAAGGTAAAATTTACTATGGTACCCAAGTAAGTTCTCAGCCCCCCACGATCGCGCTGTTTGTAAATGATCCAACTCGTTTTAATGATAACTATCGTCGTTATTTAGAAAATCAATTGCGCCAGCAGCTTGGTTTTAAGGGCACACCGATTCGGATTTTATGGCGGGGCAAGAAGCAACGAGAAGGCGAGAAGCTGGTGAATCGCGCTACCAGAGTAAAAAGTCCAATGAAGTAAAATTAGTTTGTAGTTATGCAGTGGGCTGTTGCTGAGCGGAACTGAAGCATTACCCACTGCATAAGTCGCAACTTTAAACTGAAAATTTAGCTGAGAATTGCACAAATTGAAAACCAAATAATCTCAATGCTGGGGAATTGGGCATATTACCAATGGATCTACCTATGAATGTAGATCGAACCCATTGACCAACCCTATGACCAGCAAAAAATCTGAACCCCAAGGCTGCGGCTGTCTTAGCATCCCAATTGTTCCTTTATTACTATTGTCGATCGGAGCCATTTCTGGTGGTGGGTGGTGGCTAAAGCAAACGGGCCAGCTCCCCAAAAATCTTTTTTCTCAAGCGAAACCCACACCGATCGAACAGCCAATCGCTCAAGAACCCGATCGATCCACAGCTCTCGCCAAATCGGCAACACCTCAGACCACACCAACCCCCAAACCATCTAAGTCAACATCAACAACACCTTCCGTAGCCCCAATCAGTAAAGGGATGGTCGGTATCTACCTCAGCCGCTACGCCGTCACCAACAATGCTAGCGAACAAGTGATCCGCCAACGGGTACGCTACTACCGCGCTCAAGGCATCAATACCATCGTTCATGGAGTCTGGGGCAATGGCTGCACCATGTACAACAGTGCCGTCACCCAAAAACTCCTCGGCCAAAAAAGCTGTCCCAACTTGTTTCAAGATCAATGGCTAAATTGGACGATCGATGAAGCCAAAAAACAGGGTATGGAAGTTCATGCTTACTTTGAAAAAGGCATTAAAATCGATAAAAACAGCCCGATTTACAACCTGGCTGTGCAAAAAAACTGGCTAGTCCCAGGCATCGACAAAACCTATAGTGGTATCGATCACTATGTGCTAGATGTAGAAATCCCAGAAGTTGCCACTCTCTTCAAAGACGTAGTTTCTGAATTTGTCCAGAAATACCCCACCATCAATGCTGTGCAGTGGGATGACTACTTGGGCTACCATGCTGAGTTACCCGGAGCGGTGGATAGAACCGCCAAACTCACCAAGTTTTCTACCGAAATGATTGCCCAAATGAAACAGGCTAATCCCAAGGTGAGTTTCGATATTTGTCATCACAATCCCTATTGGTCGAAGCGTTATTTTGCCGCCGATTGGCAAAACTGGAAAGTCGATCGAGCGTTTATTCAAGCCTACAACGAAGCCAACTTCAAAGAAGAGCTAGCCTACGCTGAAAACAATGGAGGAATTGCAATCACCGACAAACAACTACAACACCTACCAGAATTGATCAACAATCCCAAAATCAAAGGTATCTTTATTTTTCCTTTTAGTGGTAATCCCGAAGCCGTAGCAGCTAGTTTACGAGCAGCCGCCACCAAACAGACTCCAAGTAATAAGTTAGATCAGCCAAAAGCAACTAAGTAGCCAGAGACATGCAACAATCTGAAGATCTTTAGCTTCTCGTTAGGTGATCATGTCTTTAGCCTCACTACCCGACATCTGTGGCCAAGAAGCGGCGATCGCTGCTGCCACCAATCATAGCCAGCCAGTTTTTCTGAATAATACTAATCTCAACCTGGCCAATGCCAGCGCTGGGTTTGCCTGTGCCCTGCACATGCACCAGCCCACTATTCCATCTGGCGATCAACTTATTGGCCACTTGCAATATATGTTTGAGAACCAAGGTGAAGGCGACAATCACAATGCTGCTGTTTTTGCCGAATGCTATGGTCGGATGGGCACATTTATTCCCGAATTAGTTGAGCAAGGCTGTAATCCTCGGATCATGTTAGATTACTCTGGCAATCTGTTATGGGGATTGCAACAAATGGGTCGCCAAGATATCCTTGATCGATTACGCCCCTTAGCCTGTGATGCCAAATATCAGCCTCATGTAGAATGGTTGGGCACCATGTGGAGCCATGCAGTAGTGCCTTCCACCCCGATTCCTGACCTCAAATTACACATGCGGGCTTGGCAACAACAGTTTGCCGCAATTTTTGGCATTGAAGCACTACAAAGGGTCAAGGGCTTTTCACCCCCAGAAATGCATTTGCCTAATCATCCTGATATGTTGTATGAATATATCAAAGCGCTGAAAGAATGTGGCTATCGCTGGCTGTTGGTGCAAGAGCATTCCGTGGAAAGATTAGATGGCACGGTGATACATCATGACGACAAGTATCTACCGAATCGGTTGGTCGCCAAAAATTCTCAGGGGGAATCGATCGAGATCACCATTTTAATTAAAACCCAGGGTTCTGATACCAAGTTGGTGGCCCAAATGCAGCCCTACTATGAAGCCAAAAGTCGCTCTAGTAAACACCAAGAAATCAACGGCATCAAAGTGCCATCTTTAGTCACCCAAATTGCCGATGGTGAAAACGGCGGGGTTATGATGAATGAGTTTCCCCGCGATTTTCCACGCCCTTGGGCAGAAATCAAGGGTAGTCAAAGCGATGTCGCTGGTTATAATGGCACCGAATACTTAGAGTTAATGGCCGCAACCGGGATCAAAGAATCCGATTATCCGGTATGTCAGGCGGTGCAACAGCACAAAATCTGGCAGCGGATTGATCAGGTAACTACAGTAGCGGTAGAAAAAGCGATCACCGAACTCCAAGCCACCGATCATCAATTTCACATGGATGGGGCATCCTGGACTGATAATTTGAGCTGGGTAAAAGGTTACGAGAATGTGTTGGAGCCAATGTATCAACTCAGTGCTCAGTTTCATCAAAAGTTTGATGCTTTAGTACAAGCTGACCCGGCGGTGACTAATCAATCGGACTACCGAGAAGCATTGTTATATAATTTGTTAGTACAAACTAGTTGTTTCCGCTACTGGGGACAAGGTGCCTGGACAGACTATGCCCGCGAACTACATCGGCGAGGAATGGCATTGGTACAAAACTAGCCTGAGATTGATCGCAAACTCTATGCCAAATGAACTTGAAAATACCGGCGATACAGTTCACAGCTTGGCTCGACCAAGTTGCCGACTAGCCTAATCAAACCCATGCCATCTAAGCGATAGAGCTGTGACCAAGCCAAGAATACTGGTTGGTCACTGGTCACTACCATCCGTAATGCCTCGACTAAATCTGGGTGTGTTTGCAGATTTGCCAAATAATGCCGTAAATGATTGCCATAAATGCCCTTATAAGTTGGAGCTGTTTCTAATAACTCCGCTAATCCAAGTTGCTGCTGCCCTAAATGATACAGTGCCATCTGAGTGAGATAGGGATGCCCACCTACTAGTTCGATAATCTGATCAATTTCTGGATTTTCCCAACCATGTAATTCTGCCAAATATAGTGATTGAGATCGATCGAATCCTGGTAACTGCACTGGCAGTCCCACATTAAAGGGGGATTGGTTCAAATCCAGAGAAATATATACTTCGGTGGTATGAGCGACTACCAAGCGCAATTTTTGCCAACTCTCGGTGAAATTGGCTTCTTCATGCCATTCTCGCAATAACGACAAAAAATCTTCGGCCACATCTGGGTAAGCAAAAATCACATCGATATCATCGATCGCCAGCAACAGTCCGCCACAATCATAAGCCAAGTTCTCCAGAATCCCATCCTGCAAAAAACTAGTGCAGCTCACCTTACTCCCGATCGCCTCATCCCAATAGTGATCTAGAACCAACTCCAAACCAAGCTGCTTGGTAATATTGGCACAGAGCCAGCGCAGCAACATGTCAATATCTTGAAAGATCTTCTTGTCAGCCCGCCGCAGATTGATCCGCACGGTTTGATATTGATAGGTCTGCATTTTATCGAGCAACCAGTTCAGCAAGGAAGTCTTGCCGGTCATTTGGGAAGACTTAATCCGTACCAGGGCACCAGGATTTAGTAACTCTCGCTCACAGTCGCTTTCGATTGCTGGCCGCAACACATACAAAGGCGAATCTGCTGCCACTGCCCCAGTGGGAAACTTGCCGTGGGTAGCCAAAGGGGATCGCTGACGTTGCAGGGCTTGACGAAAATTTTGCTTACCCACTTTTTCTTGCAGCGCCACCGACAGCTTTTGCCAGAGGGCGCTGCCCACATCTTTGTGAATGTAATCAGCAGAGAGATTCATTTCTATGGCGATCGATTCGTAGGTGCGCCCCTGCCAAGCCCCATGCAGCACTGCCACCTCTCGATCGCTGAGATGCTTGCCGCTGCTTTGCCACACCACTCGATCGGCGATGGCTTTAACCTGTTCCCAGCTCAATTCCGCATCCATTGGTGGCATTTATCTAGAGTTTTTTCTTAGCTTACCCGACTTTACCCGACCTGCCATTAAATTAATAAGATTAATAAATAGATTGATGGCTGTATCTCCCGATTTAATCCCCTCGCCAGGTTTCAGACTACTGCTTATGCTGGAATTATCGTACAATTCCTCAACTTTATGACAGTCCAACACCCCAGCACTTTAATTCATTTACTCAAAGACCGCCAAAACTTTCTGGAAGAAATCCACCACAACGAACGACTCAACAGCAAAATTATTTCTCTGCTCCTGATTAGTTTTGGTGGTTTTTTTGTCTACGGTGGCATTATTGGAGCTAGTAATGCCCAAGTTCCTTTGCAAATTATTTCTTCGGCAATTAAGCTACCAGCTCTGTACTTGATTACTTTAATTATCTGTGTCCCCACGCTGTATATTTTCAATGCCTTTTTTGGCTCTCAGCGCACCATGAAACAGCATTGGGCATACTTGCTGACGGCAATTACGGTGATTGCGGTGCTGCTCTGTGGTTTTGCTCCAGTGAGCTTGTTCTTTTTGCTAGCAGTCAACAACAAGTTATTTTTCCTGCTGCTAAATGTAGCGATTTTTAGCCTCACTGGTATTTTGGGTGTGTCCTTTTTATATCAAATGATGAAGCCGATCGACACTGAAGACGAATCACAGAATGTCCGTTTACGCACCAATATTCTGCGCTTTTGGCTGGGTCTGTATGGCTTTGTGGGCACTCAGCTTGGCTGGACAATGCGACCTTTCTTTGCTACTGGTAAGACTTTTGAGTGGCTGCGCCCTCGGGAAGAAGCCGGAAGTTTTATAAATGCAGTTTTGGAATCACTACAGCATGTACTCCGATGAGGCCAATAAATTTTTGGCTGCGACAGACTTCATTACAGAGAGCTTACTGGAAGCTAAAATTGGGCTAAAATCATGACTACATCAAATATTTTGCAACTCCTAATTCCCTTGCGGGAAATAGAGCATCTGACGGAGTTGGAAGTGGGGGAAGTCTTTGTGGCCAGCACTTATCGTACCACTGCCTTAAAACGACCCATGCCCTTATTGAATTTCTGTGCCAAACAGTTGTTAGCAGTAGGGTTGGTCTGGATGATCGGCATGATTCCAGTCGCCCGCTGGATCGAGGGTAATTATGGAGCATTAGATGATCACCCGCAGGAATTTGTCGCTATCAATAGCTCGATCGACTGCACCATCATCGCGGTCTGGAATCTGTACATGTGGCGGCGACGAAAGCGGATCAAAACTTTATTGCGCTTACTCGATGAAGTAGATCAGTTTAATCGCATTATCCAATCAGTAAATGTGGTGCGTGAACTATCCTTGGCTCGGGGTGAAGACCCCAGCCCCAATAGTGAAGTGTCGCGAGTACTGCAACTTACTCGCCAAAGCCTGTTGGCTGGATTGCAGGTCGATCGATTACTGCGGGCATATCAAGATAGTCATCATATTCAGCGCAGTTTGGTACAAGAAATTGAAACCAATTTAGCCGATTTGCAAGAACTGCGCACCCATCGCGAGCTAGATGACTATGGCCAGTTACTCCACCAAGCTTGCCAAATCGGTACTAGTGTCTATCAAGAATTACAGGAACTGAGCAA
>JANNEH010000197.1:0-26758 GCA_031378405.1 Synechococcales cyanobacterium OTE_75_metabat_409 | reverse complement strand
AATGATAGCTCCTTCACCCTGCTGAGCACAGTAACGTAATACTGCCAAAGAAATGGCATCTAGCTGGTTGCGTTCAATGTCGCTAAAAAACATGCTGCCATGTGCAAGGGGTTCGGGGATGGCGGCTTCTACGTCGGCGAGGGTGGCGAGGCGGCGGATGCTGGGGTCTTGGTTGTTTTTGAGGGCGACGATTTCGGCGCAGAGGAGTTGAACCAGGAAGGGATGACCACGGGTGACATCTAGGACTCTTTGACTGGCTGGGGGCTGGTAGCGGAGGGCAAAGTTTTCGATCGGTTGCTCAATGAGTTGACGGGCTTCGGCTTCTTTTAAGTAACCTATATGAATTACTTGGGCATTAATTAAGTAACTAGACCATCGCTGAAATTCGTTAAGGGTGTGGGAACCAGCTAATAGTACTTTGAAGGTGGGGCGATGTTGGATGAGGTTTCGCAACAGACCTAAAACATCATTTTCGTTAAAGCGACCTTCGTTGAGGACTCGATCGAGGACTTCAAATTCATCTAGGGCTAAGAAGGCGGTGCTACCGGCTAAGGAAGTTTCTAGAGTATCTAACCATTCGTCGAAGCGGGTGAATGGATCGGTAGCTAGGGTTTCATAAGATAACGAGGGTAGTTTCAGGTTGCGTTGGCGCTGGGCAGAGCTGATCATACCTTTGGCTAAGTTGTAGAGGAAGCCAGTATGATCTTTGGCACTTGAGATAGAGCCTTGGAGATCGACGAAAAGAGGAATGATGCTGGTGGGTAATAGTCTGCCGAGGTTGTTGAGCAGGGAGGTTTTGCCGGTGCGGCGTTGGCCATAGAGCAATAGTGGGGGGCTACGTCGATCGAGTAATAGTTTTTCTAAGCGTTCGCTGATATCGGTACGGCCAACGAATAGTTGTTGACGGTTGGTGACGGGCACGCCAATGATGTAGGGAGAATCGATTTCTTGGCGGAGTTCAGATTCTTTGATCAGGTCTTGGAGATGTAGATCGATAATGTTTTGCCAGCGTTGGGAGATCGGGCGGAAACGCACGGCATATTTATCGCTACTAATAGTTAGTTCACGGATCAGGTTATTTAGTCGATCATTAACAACAGCCAGGGCAAGACGCTGATTATAAACGCTGGATTGGTGAAGAGCTACATCAACATCAACACTGATGCTGTTAAAACTTCGAAACATTGTATCAGCAGGACTGGCCAGTTCGCTCATCATCAGCATTTGCTGGATTTGACCAACCGCTGAGGCATCGGCACATTGTTCTAGCTGACGGGCATCTAATTCAATTTGAGCTGCTTGAACTGCCCAGCGTTGACGAGTGGTGCTGAGGTAATTTAAGGCAGCTTGGCCTTCGGCAGGATTTCGATCAAAAACCAACAACAAGTGTTTATCAAGTCCCCAAATTGGCAAATACTGCCATTCGTCCCAAAAAACTAGATGTTTTGGCAATAGACTAGATAAAGATTTAACTTTTTGTGCATCAATATGACAAAGCAAAGCGTGCCAGGGAATCAATAAGACTGCCATAATCGTTGGCCGCCACCAGTTAACCAGCGATCCTGTGCCGAACGCCACACCGAACGCCACACCGAACGCCATACTGAACACCACGCCGTACATCACACCTCCTGCCGCGCCTCCTGCCACGCCGAATGTCACACCGAACACTACGCCATACGCCACGCCTCTCTCCACGCCTCCCGCCACGCCGACCGCCACACCGACCACCACGCCGTACACCACACCGACCACCATGCCGTACGCCGCGCCGACCGCCACACTGGCCACCACGCTGTACGCCACGCCGTACACGCCTCCGGCCATGCCGACCGCCACGCTGTACACCACGCCGAACACTACGCTGTACAACACTCGGAGCCATGGTGTACCAAGGCTTAAAGAAATTGCTCCAGTCACTAAGCTATAAAACATTGGCAATAAGATGAGTACCTGAAATACAAATCGCCATAGTTGTTGTTTTTTCCATCGTTGTCTTCTAAACAGTTCCCACAGAGGAAAATTTTGGTCTAGTGATGGATCGAGTCGCTGAATATGATTTTTCCAGGCTGTAGGGCGAAATACCAACCAAAACAGTAGTTGTAAACTTCCTAAGAAAATATTGGGATGTTGTAGAGGGGAATTGGTGTAAACATTAGCAGGAAGACTAGTTAACTTCATAGCGTTTTGAACAAGTCAGAATATTTGGCCGTTTGGTTCAATCCCTCTCTTTGCCAGTCACTACTTAAATCATCATCTTGGAGATAAAACAATCACTCTTGACAAAGAACTTGTAATAGTAGTGGCCAGCGATCGCTATGAGTCAAAATCCAATCCTGATCCGCTGTGGCAAAAGGCAAAGGCGAACTGCTGACTAGCTCTCGTGCTTCAGCTTCTGTCAAAGCTCCCAGCGTCGTAGTGTAACCAAAAATATTGAAAAAAGGCGAACTGTGGCCGGTATTGTGTGCCAAGTCGATCGGGCTTTCTGGAGTAGCCAACACAAATGCTAAATTCCCCCCAGTTTGATTCGTCGCCAAAGCCCGCAAACTCTCCCAAAACTCATCATCTAACTCCGGGCAGCGCCGCAACCCCACCCCAATTTCATCCATCAAAATCACCGTCGGCTGTTGCACCCGGCCACTCACTTGATCCATAAAACTCTCCAAATCACAGGGTTCTGGCACCGCTAACCCCATTGATTCTAACAAAAAGCGCAGCAATCTCTCCCGCTGTGCCATCCGCACATCCTGAAAATCCACAAAAATCCAGCGATAAGCTTCAGGTTGGGGCAACCAGTCGTATTTCTGACCAGGGCGCAATTGATCGGCTGGGGTAGTAGTAATCCGTCGCAGATAATTCAACAGCGAAGTCTTCCCCGATCGACGTTTCCCAATAATCGCCGCATTTTGCAGCGGATGAGTCTTCAGCAGACTAAAAAGCCGCTTTAACTCTTTTTCTCGGCCAAAGAATTGACGAGGGTGCTCGATCGGCGTACCAGTAATAAAGACAGAACCCGCCCTGTTGCCCACCTTCTCATCTTTTGCTGGCTTAGGCAAAGATTCGATCGCCTGACGAATGCCCTCCACCACATCTAAAAAAGCCGAATCTTGATCGTCCCACTTCGTCACCGGCAAAATATTCTTCGGCAAAGCCTGAAGCTTACCAAAAGGTGAATGTTGCCAATCACAGGCACGCAGAATAATCGGGATCACCAAGGCTGTGCCAGCATCATGACGCTCGATCGCCCGTTGCATCTCAATATCGTAACAATTATCAGAATCCAGAAAATCGACGCTAATCAGCAATAGAATGACTGGTGACGACTCCAGTTTATCTCGATGCAGAGCTTCCCATTCTGAACCAGCCTCAATTTTCCGATCAGACCAATCGGCAATTTCGCGCTGGCGTTTCATTATAGTTAAATGCTTCTCCAACTCTGCTCGGAAACTATCATCCTTGCGAGAGTAAGAAATAAAAACATCGATCGGTGCTGAATGATTCGGAGAAGTTGGTGGGGTCATAAAATTTGCGATAGCAATCTGATCGATCGGCTCTTGGCATGAATTGATGGCTGATTAATATATATTGAATTAGACCATAACCGAAGAACCAGTAAATTTATTAAATCTCTACAGATTGCTTATAAAACTATGCTTAGTATTTATCATCGCATCGCCTCTCCGACTCAAACATCTGATGATGCCATGAAGCAAATAATCAGCAAAGAGATATGGGGTGGAATCCCTCGCAATGGTTATGAGCCAAAAGTGCAAGCTTATCTTGGTCAATTACCACCTAATACCAGTGGAATTGAATTTACCACAGAAGTTACCCCAGACCCAGGTTGTCCAAGAGGTCAAGCTTTTTGGAGTAGTGAAAGACCAGGAGTAAGAGTCGAAGATGGATTCGCCAAAATCTCAGTCAACATAACTCGTTGTACTCAAGTTGAAACTTCTGGATGAACCCAGATTAAATCTGTTTTACTGAGATGGAGAAATTCACAAGTTCGATCGATTAACTGCGCTGCATTTTCTGGCTGAGTGGCTACACAGATTTCTGTTCCTGATTCAGGACAGCCATGATGACGCACCAGAGTAATATTTTCGCCAGAATCCAAGGTCAAAGATGCAAAATCCAAATAATCTAGCCCATCATAGGACAATTTAAACTTAATATCACCATTTCTTTGGGCTAGTTCGATTGGCTCCTGTCTCAACATGGCAACAGGAGTAGTGGCATTTGACAGATCTTCGAGCCTGACTAGTTCTATGGCTGGGGTCTGAACAGTTGATTGGATCATCGAATTTCACCTAAGAGTCAAATTGTTGACTATATCTTAACAGATGTGAGACGGAGTGATTCTACCGCTTTGCGGATACCTAGAGCTACATCCAAAAACGCCGAATCTCGATCGATCCACGAAGTCACCGGCTTAGCATCTTTCGGCAGTGCCTGTAACTTACTAAACGGAGAACGCTGCCAATCACAAGCACGCAGTATAATCGGAATTACCATCGCCGTTCCAGCTTGATGGCGCTCAAGTGCCAATTTCATTTCAAAGCTATAACAATAGTCGGAAGCCAGAAAATCAGCACTGATTAATAGCAAAATAATTTGGGACGATTCCAATTGATGTCTTAGCTCTAATTCCCATTCAGCACCAGCTTCTATGACTCGATCATGCCAGAGAGCAATTTTATCTTGACGCTTCAGCCACTGTAAATGAGTAGATAACTCTGATAGAAATCTTTCATCTTTATGAGAATAGGAGATGAAGATATTAACTGAGGAATGAGATGTGAAATCAGTCAGATACCGTAGCGTTAAAAAAAGATTTTCAAAGGCTCTTGCTAAATCTATTGAGCTGTTCCTGCTAGATTCTCGAACGGCAACTCTTTCTTGATAGGAGTAGTAAGGAACATAAGGAATTTTGAGATTAGTAAATAAGTTATTTCTGACATTCAATCGTGCAGGAACAAAGCGACCTAAAGTACTGTTAAATAATTCTGCAAACTCATCGAGTGACTCTGCTTCAAAACCATCAATACGACTAGGGACAGGCAACAGAAACAATTCTCGGCCTTTTCTACCGTTCTTAATAAGATCCTTATTAGACAGACTGGTAGCTATTTTTAATGTGCCATCAAGATTTTGCTGATTAGCGGCCACAAACATCACCACTACATCAGCTAACTGATGAGTGCAAATTCCACTCATTTCAGTGATACCAGTACGGCTATCAATTAATACAACATCTGCAAATGAATCTATAGATTCTCGAAACCATTCAAAAAACCTCTCACCTTCCCAATTTATATAGAAATCTTGCCAATCAAAACCCTGAACATTTTCAGCATATTTTTTAAAATAATCGCCACTTCTCCGACCAGCCGGAAGCAAAAACAACTCACCACCATTTTGTTGTTTTTCGTAAATTGGTACACAAAAATCTTCTAACGGCTCAACAACTAACCGACTAGCTCCTTCGGAATCATCTTGATTTACGCTATTATCCTCGATCATCTTTGGCAATATACACATTTGTTTATAGGAAACAAGTAGATCGATTATTCCCCGCTTTCCCAAAATCTCAGTTGTAGTAAACTGAGCATTAGCAATATTAAAATAGCGCTCCAAGCCTGGTGCTTCCAAATCAAAATCTACCATCAAAACTTTCAAGCCTCGCCGGTAAAAAAGTTCTGCAATATTGGCTAATGCCATCGATCGGCCAACACCGCCCTTAAAAGAATAAAATGTATAAATCATATATACCTTGTACGCCAGATTATTGAAATTGATTTATTTTCGATAAGATGCCAGCATCTTTAGTCCCTTGGTTGATTTTCTCACCTAAATGACACCTTAACCACTGTTGACACTTCACCTCCTGAGAAATCTCATCACACCGCCCATAATATTCTTCGTTGGGATCTTTATTCCTTTTGACAAATTCAAAGTCAGACATACATAACTCCAAGGCCAAGGTTAATTTGTGAACTTCTTTGGTGATCGAGTCTTCTGGGGTAACAACCAACACATAATTATCAGGGTGAGCATCCAATAAAGATTGATGGAATGCCTTTAAAATGGCTGTGTGCGTCATCGAGATAATGTCTAAGATTATTACACATCCATCGCGACGGAGGTTTTTCAGAAAACCTCGGTCAGAATCAATAGTATGAATATTCTTGAAAGATAGATTAAATGAAGCTATTGCACCTTTACTACCTTGAGCATCTGTTAATGCCTTCATCACCAACGACTTGAGATTGCTCTTGTTGGCAGAACTACTAAATGGCTGCCATAATTCAGGGGTATCACTATACTGCTCTTGCCATTGAGGCATCACTTTATCGATGTGTTTTTTGAACTTAACAAAGTTCTGACGGATTTTTGCAGGATAACCTTGGAAGGCTGCATAAGAAACCAGCTCTTGTAATTCGATGGTATTCATCGCCAGCAAGATAATTGGTATCTCGATCGACGGTGATGCCTCAGCTTCTCCTCGGAAATTATTGAAGACAAACTGGTAAATGCTGCCATTGCTTTGGTTGACAGTATTTACATCCCAACCCGGTTGATTATACTGGCCAAGACTAGCTGTGGTTAAAACATCCGACACTGTTTGGCCAGCTTGGATATCACTATTCATTTTCTGGAAAATCTCTACAAAAGTCTCAATGATTTCGGGGGTATACTGCTGAGCACGTAAAAATTGCTGTAACTGCTCCAAATAAGGATGCAATTTGGCAAAAGACTCATCTTCAAGTAATTGGTGAAGCTTTTCTTGAACTTCTTGCCTTTTTTCTGACATGTGAACACCTGTGGCAAATTCCTATTTTTATGAATCGGATGCTTTCTCATCTTTAGATTGCTCAGGATTATTGCTCTCACTGATATTGAGATCACTCTGAACTTGATTGACTGTGTTAACTTTCCAGCCAGGTTGATGGAAGCCACCATTAATAACATTGATTTTATCAGCAATGTAAGTCACGCCACCACTGGTATGGTTTTGCATTCCAGTGCTTTCCCCAGAATTAACTTGATTCATTGCCACTTGCCCCTCCGATGACTGATTTTCATTAGAACTATCTGCACCGGCTGCCGTGGCTAAATTCAGCGATTTGCTCTGAAGTTTAGTGTGCAGGGACTCTACTGCTTTACGAATACCTTGAACTACATCCAAAAACGCCGAATCTCGATCGCTCCACAAAGTCACCGGCTTAGCATCCTTCGGCAGTACTTGTAACTTACTAAATGGCGAACCCTGCCAATCACAGGGACGCAGTAAAATTGGGATCACCAGGGCTGTTTTGGCCTGATGCCGCTCAATCGCCCGAGTCATCTCTTTCTCGTAGCAATAATTCGAACCGATAAAATCGGAACTAATTAGCAACAGAATGACTGGCGATGAATCCAATTTATCCTTGAGCTGAACTTCCCATTCTGAGCCAGCCTCAATATCACCATCATACCAATCCGCAATTTTTCCTTGGCGTTTCAGCAGCGATAAATGAATAATTAACTCCGATCTCAGCCCATCATCCTTACGTGAATAAACAACGAAAACATCAACAGGTGTAGCAAAAACTGAGGGATTTGATTGTTTCAGAGGACTCACTGGGGCTGAGATAGGCTTCTGGAGCAACACCGGAGTCAGGTGTTCATCAATAATACCCTCTAAGCTAATTGCGGCACAGCCCAGCTTAAAAGCAAACTCAATGTCGCGCCCTGCACCCAAAGCATCATAGAAACCCACCGAAAAGGCTAAAGCTGCCCGATCTCCGATCGCTTGATTCATGCCAATCACATAGGGAATATGTTGACCGATCGCCTTAGCCTGCACCTCCGAATAACAGCCATTCAACACCACACAGTGCAACTGATCAGCAAACAACTCAAACAGACCAGCCAGAGCAGCGCCATCCACCAACTTACTGTTCCCTATCTCATCTTCAAAAACCAACCCAGCTTCGCCCTCGCCATGGCCAGAAAAATGGACAATTTGAGGCCGCTCATCCAACATCGCCCGTTGAATATCCCTTGGCCGTACCGCCCACCTTTGTTTGAGATTGAATTGATCGCGCTGCTGCGATCGCTCTAAGCCCGCTGTGATATCCCGTAATTCCTGATCAAGCCGCAGCCGCCCAGTATCCTGAGGATTGGCTCCGAGAAATAAAATTGTCTGAGGAGAAGCCATGATCTTTGGGCAGCTCGGTATATATTGACCCTTAGATTATTACCGAAAAATGGGTGGATTGATCGAATTCTCACTGCTTTCTACATATCCATAGCCACGATCGATTGCCGAAAAGCAGCAAACTCTGCATTGGCCATTCCCTGTCGCAAACCCACCAATACTCCCATAGTATTCCATGCCAACACATCAGCCACCGATAACCACAAACCTGGAAAAAATCGACTGCGGATTATGCCATCATCATCGATCGGCAACAACACATAATGTCCTTCTACCAGACAAAACCAATCAATAGCTCGATCGATCACTCGCCAAACTAAATACTCCTGCACTCCATGCTGTCGATAAATTTCCTTTTTTTCATGCAAATCGTAAGAAGCTGTACTAGCCGCAATTTCTACTACTAACTCCGGTGCGCCCTCAAGATAGTCATCTGCCGAGACATTAGATTGACCACCAAACTCTGTTGCTATTCGCAAACAGCAATCTGGCTGTGGTTCATTGTCTTCATCCAGTCGCACAGTAGCATTGTCCAACAATTCCAATCCTGGTAACTCCGATTGGTAGATGTACAGCCAGCCCATCATTTCACCGTGAGGTCTGCCATGTTTTCTGGCGCGTACCGGCGATGCCATATAAACCCTTCCTTCAATCAATTCAGCTTTTTTGCAGTGGGGCATTGCCAGATAACGCCGCTCAAATTCTACGCGGGTTAATCGATCGCCCCCTTCTAACCAAGGAATTACACCAACCAAATCTTGGGCAAGAGTCATTTTCCATCCCCCAAATAAATGTATCTAGATTTTAGCAGAGACCTCTGAGTGGGCAGTCGTCGTAGTAGTAGAAACCAGCGCCATTAATAGTTGCTCAGGAGTAACCACAAAAGGCAGGCGATGAATATCAGATTGAGGTTGACAAGCGATTTCGCAAGCCTGTTGTAAATCAGCTACTGTTGCTCCGGCTAACCCCAGATCATTTAAACTACATGGTAAACCAACTTGCTGATAGAACTCCAAAAGCTGTTGACGTGAGGAAGCCGCTAGTTGATTACCTGCCACCATTTCTTCTAATCGTAACTGCACCAAAATGCCAAAAGCGACCTTTTCGCCATGGAGCATATCGTGACAGGCAGGCAGATGAGTTAGGCCATTGTGAACCGCGTGGGCTGCCACCGTGCGGCATTGGGCACCACCCAAACCACCGATTACTCCAGCCAATAAAATATTGGCATCTACGACATCTTGCCAAACAGGGCTACCCACCTCAGCGATCGCCGCAGCAGATTTTTGGAATAACAAATCTCTCAACACTCTGGCCTGCTGGACTGCGGCAATGATTAGGGTGCGATCGGAGCCACCACTACTCACCGCAGCCTCGTACCACTTCGCGATCGAATCCCCAATGCCAGCTACCAACGTCCGAGGTGGTGCAGTAGCGACAATGCTATAGTCTAATACCAACAAATCGGGGCAAACCGCTAGGGATACATCGTACAAAAAGGCACCCGCTGGGGAATAAATATTAGACAACGCCGTCCAGGCGGCACAAGTAGCCGCCGTAGTCGGAATGGTCACCACTGGTAAATTATTTTGATGTGCCAAGAGTTTAGCCAAATCTAGACACTTACCACCACCAATTCCAATTACCACATTGGCTTGATGAGTTTGCAGTAATTTGGTTAAATTCTGGAGACTGGTTTCACAGCAGTCTGGATGATAATTGGCAGTTTGGATCTGGAGCCTAGGGTCATCGAGCAGACCAGTTAATTGGGGTAGTGCCAAACTGCGATCGCCACCAATTACCAATGGTCGATCGCCAAGCTGTACTATCGCATCCAACGATTCCCATAAAGCCGACTCTCCCCGCGCTACTGTCGCCGGAGACACCATCAGAGTAAAAGAAGATTTCATAATCCACCACAAGCTACATAGCTGGGGCGAAATTAATTAATTTAGCCCCGCCATTAATTCTAGCGGTTTTCCTTCATTTGGTATCGACATTAACTTTTCGGCAATCAAATAATTCATGCCAATCAAGAATACCTGCAAAGGAGCGACCCCTGCTTCTCGATCGATGATCGCCATATGGCTGGCAAAGCTCAGATCATTCACTTGGCGGTAAGCGGCTGGAATCGGTCGCACTGTGGTGATTGGCATATCTAATAACAGGGGGAAATTAGCCGTGGCGATCGCGCAGGCTTCCCCCATGGTGGTTTGGACAAAGATCAAGAACTGTCGATCGGCTGTGGTTGTGGCTTTATCGGGCATCACCCGATGACAGAGGTCTACTACTGTCACCAAGTCTGGGCCAATATTGAGCATTGTGATGCCTTGATTAAAATTGCTCAGGTTTGGTGGAGCTGGTGCCACCCGAATAATCGCTTCAGCGGGTAGCGCAAAGAAATAATTGGGAGTAGCATCTTGGGGCTGGCAGACCGAAAACATCATCACCCGCAAAAAGTCTTCACTATTGGCGGTGGTGGAAAGGCGCTGTTGGGGCAAATCAGTAAGTAGCATGGCAAGAAGTTAAGGTGGAGGACTAGACCAAAGCGGGAGTTTTGAGCATATTTTCAACAGCAGTAAGCAGTTCATGATCGGCATGGGGCTTAGTGGTATAAGCCTTGGCTCCCAGGGCGAGGGCGAGTTGACGATGCTTTGCGCCACTGCGAGTGGTGAGCATAATGGTCGGAATCTGCGAGAGGCGAGCATCTTGGCGACAGTAGCTCAAGAACTCGAAGCCGTTCATATAGGGCATTTCGATATCGCAGACTACCACCTGCACTTCGGGGTGCTGGTTGAGTTGAGCCAATGCCTCTTGGCCGTTGGCGGCTTGCACTACCTGATAACCTGCTCCAGAAAGAGTGCGCAGTAAGCCTTGGCGCTGTACCAACGAGTCATCTACGATCAAGATAGTGATTTGGTTGTTGCCAGCATTGTAGGGTAGCAATTCAGCTTCGATAGCTTCGCTTGCACCAGAGGTGATCGCGGCATCTGCGGCGGCGGGCAAAGCATTCTGACGGTTTGTAGAATTCTCCCGATTGCGCAGCGAGACTGGCCGACTACCGGTTTCATCGAGTAAAGCTACGGGGTCGATCGCCAGGGTTAAACTACCATCGCCCAGGGTGCTAGAACCCTGGACAAAGCTGGGCATAGCAAAGACATTGCCGATCGGAGTAATGACTAGCTCTTGCTCACTGACAATTTTATCGATCGCCAAACAACGGCGGCCTTGAGCCGATTGCACCATAATGAGCAGACCTGGAGTATTCTCTGGGCGATTCCCCGCTGGAGATACTGGGCAGTTGTAGCTCACCAAGTCTGCCAAATTTTGCACGGCAATTAGCTCTTCTCGTGCACCATTTTGGTAACGGTAGAGGGTTTGACCGCCAGATTTTTCTTGTAACTGTTTGGGCAGGGGAATAATAATCTGCTGTACCGAGTCGGAGAGCAAGGCGTAAGTTTTGCCTTGGGATTTGCAAATCAATAACCGAGCAGTGGTAAAGCTCAGCGGAATTTGCAGACTAAAAGTAGTCCCTTGACCAGCTACAGACTTGACAGAAATAGAGCCTTGTAGTGCCTCAACTTGAGTGCGAACTACATCTAGACCAATGCCCCGCCCAGAGAGTTCACTGACCTTATCGGCTGTAGAAAAGCCGGGATGGAAGAGTAACTCAGCCAATTCGGTTTCGCTGGCAATATTGGCTTGCGCTGCGGAAATCAGGTTTTGCTCGACTCCTTTTTGGCGGATGCGCTCAAAATTTAGTCCGCCCCCATTATCTTTGACTTCGATTGTGGTGCGGTTACCATTGTGATGAGCACTAATTACAATTTGAGCACTCTTGTTTTTGCCTTGAGCTGCCCGTACTTCTGGGGTTTCTAGGCCGTGATCGTAGGAGTTGCGAATCAGGTGGAGCAAAGGATCATAGAGCTTTTCAGCGGTAGATTTATCGACCAAGACACTGGTGCCAGCCAAGATTAGCTCGGCGGGTTTTTTGTGCTTGGTGACCATTTGTTGCACCAAGCGGGGAAAGCGATCGAACACGGTAGAAATCGGTTCCATCCGAGCCTGGAGTAATTCATCTTGGGCAACGGCAAACACTCGCTGGCGTTTGTTTTGGCTAGCGCGGAGCTTTTGGCTGGAGCTTTCTAGGTTTTCTAACCGTTCGCCTAACAGATCCATGTGATCAGAGAGCTTTTGAATCAACATGTGCAGGTCGCTGTACACATCCATTTCCAGCATGTCAAAGCTGGGCTGATTATGGCGATTTTCAGGCAGAGCGGTGGGGGTTGTCCAGACTACTCTGGTGGAATCAGCACGGGTAGTGATTTCTTGTTGGCGGCGGCTCACACTGCGAGATTTATCCACATGGAGCAGGTTTTTGTCTGACCAATGGCGGATAGCACCGAGCTGATTTTGGGCACGACCTAGTTCTTCGATCGCTTCCTTGACGATTTGGTAGATATTTTCGGTACGGTTGTTTTGTTGACTTTCGTCGATTAGCAATTCACTGACGGCATGGCTAAGGCGATCTAAGCGCTCGATCGCCACCCGAATAGTTGGGGCATTGATGTTGATCGAAGGTGCTGCTGGTGGTGCTGGGGGCGGCAGCGAAACCGGGATTTCGGTAGAGATGGAATAGAGGATGCGATCGATCGGCGATAGTTGCCCTGGTAACTGACCAGAGTAATCACTAGTGGTCAATGCCGACTGGGAAGTTGCTGCGGAAGTAGTAGTAGCCAAGAAGCTGTTGGCGTTACTAACAACTGTAAACTTGCTTACGTCTTCTAGAGCATTTTCATCAATTAGTGAACCACTAGATTGCACTTCTGGCTCGAATACGCCGATTGACAGATCGCCACTATTTTCGATGGTTTCCACCGATTCATAGTCTTCGGCTTCCACCAATTCAAGCAACTCACTGGCATTGATGTTGTTGGCAGGGAAGGATTCCACCTCAAACAAGCCAATTAATTCGTTAGCGTCATTGTGATCAGTAGATGTAGCTGCGACATCAAATAAGCCAATTAAGTCATCAGCATCATTGTTGTTAACAGCTGTTGCTTCGATATCAAATAAGCCAATTAAGTCATCAGCATCATGTTTGTTAGCAGATGTTGCTTCGATATCAAACAAGTCTAATAAATCATTGGCACTATTGTTGCTAGCAGTTGCGTTATCAAACAAGCCAAACAACTCATGATCATTTTGGTCTGCTTGCGGCGCAGCATCTTCTGCACCCAAGAAATCCAGAAAGTCATTAACTTCACCACTATCTGGCATTTCTGTCGTAAAGTCAGCGGCATCTAGCAGTCCTAAGAAATCATTGGTATCACTGCTATTAGTTGGTTCTCCGCCATAATCTATCTCTACATTACCCAGCGGCTCTGGGATATTTTGTAGTTCAGCCACAGATTCTGCCGAAGGGGTAGTTGCAATTAAACATTGTTTCAAAGCTGCCGATACAGTGCCGCCATGTTCGCGATCGCCTGCCAAAATTTCGGTGCGGGCAACTTCAAAGTTAGCTAGTGCCGCATCGCCGATCTCAATAATCATGTGCGGATTTAGTTCGATCGCTCGCAAGGTAGCTGCGGCAATTTGACTAATTCCTGGTAAGCCATAAGAGGCACCGAGTTCCAAAAAGAATTCGGCCTGAGTTTTGAGCAGGGTGGTAATTTGGCTTTTGTTGCCAGTAGCCAAAGAAGCTCTAATATTATTCAGGTCTTCAGGTACACTGTCCCCAAAAATCAAGCCCACTACATCAAAGCCCAAATCTTCGGCAGTGGGCAGTGGTGCTTCGCGACCAAAAAAGTCGCCTAGCTTGGCCTGTAACCGCGCAAACAAGTCGGCAGTTTGCCCTAAAACTTGTTCTTCATCGCATTCATAGCCAGTGAGTACTGCCGAGAGCGGAATATAGAGTACTTCGTAGCCCTCTAACAACAACGCCCCTAGTTCATCGTCAATTTGTAGTTCTTCGGGGTATAGCGCCTGAAAGACATCTTCTAGGTGGTGGGCAATAGTCTCGATTGTTTTTAAACCACAGTTTGCCGCGCCACCTTTAATCGTGTGCGCCGCCCGCATGAGGGTGTGGACGCGCTCGATGGTTTTTTCTTCCAAGAGAGCTACGAGGGTCTGCTCAATGGTTTGAATTAGTTCTTCCGATTCGATCGCAAAATATTGATCAAGAGATTCGGTCATCTGAGATTCGGTCATGGGAGATGGGGTTTGGGGGTGGCGTGGGCAACGCAGGAACAAAGATGTGGTATTCAGCAGGGGCACCCACAAGGGGATGCCCCTACGAATACCCAAGGGATTCTAATCGACTTTAAAGCGGCTAACGCTAGTTTGCAGGTTCTCTGAAGTAGTTAGCAGATCCTTGAAGGACGACGATAACTGGGTAGCGCTATCGGCAGTTTTAATCACGATTTCGGCCACATCGTTCATGACCACAGTCAGCTTTTGAGACTCTTGGTTTTGGTTGTTCGCTGCTTTAGAGATCGACTGCACCAAGCCACCGATTTCGCTAGTAGCGATCACGATTTCACTCAAAGTTTGACGAGTTTCGTTCACCAATTGTGTACCTTGGACAACCTGAGCAATCCCCACTTCCATCGCTTCGGTAACTTCGTTAGTACCACTGCGAATTTCATCTACCAAGCGACTGATTTCAGTCGTGGCATTGGCTGATTGATAAGCTAAAGAACGTACTTCGTCGGCTACTACCGCAAAGCCCTTACCATATTCACCAGCTCTGGTTGCTTCGATCGAAGCATTCAAAGCTAACAAGTTGGTTTGAGTAGCAAAGTTTTCCACCAAGCTTACTACCTTAGAAATCTTCTGGAAAGTTTCACCCAAGCGCTTCACTTTTTTGCCGGTTTCCGACACAGTAGAACGAATTTCTAGAATTTCGTTTACCGTGTTTTCAATCAACCGATCGCCATTTTGCACGGTATTGTTAGCAGCATTTACCGCCCGATCGATTTGCATCGCAAACTCAGCGACTTCTGCCGAAGAAGTTTCCATCAACTTCACCTGATTCATTGCTGAATCTAAGCGATCAATTTCACCTTGGGCTTGACTAGACAAACCTTCTACCAACACATTGTTTAAGCTGGAGTTTTCGCTCATGCTCTTGGCTGCTATTTGTACCTGGCGCACCAAAGAACGCAGGCTTTGAATAGTAGTATTGTAGCCATCAGCAATGGTACCAATTTCGGTTTCTGACAGAGGAGCACGGATGGTGAGGTCGCCTCGGAAGGAAGGTTCCAAAGCCTTGAGTACCCGCATAGCTTCTTGCTCTAAGCCTTCTCTGGCACCGCGTTCTCGACCCAGCGATTCAGCCAATTCTTTTTCTTGGGTTTGAATTTGCGTTACATAGCTAGTGAGCTGTAGTGCTACAGATAACTGGTTAGCAATTTGAGTAACTAGTTCGCTGTCGTTTTCTTGCCACTTGCGCGGAGCACTATTTTGATAGACTCCGACTAAGCCCCACAGCTTGTCACCTTGGAAGACAGGGGCAATCAGGTAAGCTTTGGCCTGGTATTTTTCCAGTGAGTTAATGTAGCACTCCGGAAAGTTTTTGGCATAAATATCATCTACTGCCGTAAATTTTTTGCCTTTAGCATAGCGACCACCAGCAGTTTCCTGTAAATAGGTATCGGTTTGGGTATTGTCGGCAGTGTTCCACTTGCGCACTACGCATTGGTCACTTTGAGTCCGATTACCAGCCAATACTGCATCTTTGCCCTGATCTACTAGTAGCGACATCCAGCCACTAGAGACAGCTTCGGCGACTACTTGGCCACTCCAGTCAGGGTTGAATTGATAGACGACAGTTCGATCGGCATTCATTGCTGTGCGCAATTCTTGGGTCACGTTTTGGAATACCGCGTCTATTTCTAGGGTTTGGCGAATGCGATCAGTGATTTTGGCCAGAGTTTGTTGTTGTTCAGAGCGAATGCGCAGCTTGTTCAGGTAACCAATTTGCTCCATCGCAATGCCTACTTGTAAGCCAATCTGGCGCAGGGTTTCAATTTCGTCCTCTTGCCATTTGCGTGCTTTGTCATTTTGGTACATAGCAATTAAGCCCCAGAGATGCTTATCAGCACCAAATACCGAGGCGATCGCATAAGCCCGAGCTTCAAACTGTTCTAGCAGTTCAATGTGGCAAGATTGGTGGCCAGACATATAAATATCGTCTACAGCTAGGGTGCCGCCATCTTTGTAGCGACCGCCTTCGTTGCGCTGTAAGAAGGTATCGGCGACCATTGGCACTGAGGTCATTAAGCTATTCCAGCCAGAGGCCACCGATTCAGCTACAAAGTTGCCGCTCCAATCGGAGTTAAAACGATATACTGCTACTCGATCGACACCTAAAAGCTTGCGGCTTTCTTGGGTAGCTATTTGAAGGATGGTTTCTTCAGTTTTGGCACTGCGAATCCGCTCCTGCATTTTGGCTAAGCCTTTTTCCCGTTGGAATTGAGCGGCCATTTGCTGGCTTTGGAATTGCTGATGACGTTGGTAGAGGGTTTGTTGCAACGGTTGGCTAAACTTAGTAGCAAATTCTTGCAATGCTTCCAGTTCGCCTTTTTGCCAGTTCCGAGGGCCAGAGTTTTGGTAGGCACCCAGCATCCCCAGAAGTTGATCGTTGTAGACAATCGGCACTACTAAGTAAGCCCGAATTTGGTAAGAATCCAGAATTTCGACTAAGCAACGCTGCAAGTTCTTAGTCTGAATATCGTTAACAGCATAATACTGCTTGTAGTTTCCGTTGTTGATTGAATAGTCGAAGTTAAATCTGTCGCCTGCTTTGACCCAGTTAACATCTACCGATTCGGTAATAACTTTGCCACTCCAGTCTGGGTTGTAAGCAAAAACCATCACCCGGTCTACTTGCATATTGCTGCGAACTTTCTCGGTCAGATTTTGCAGCAGACCCTGAGCTTCTAAGTTAATGGCATTGATCGGGTCGCGGTTTTGCACCAGTTGCAACAGGGGCAGGCTGGGCTGAATTGCCAAGGTCAGTTCTAAGGAAATTTGCGCCAGCAAGTTGATCTCGTTATCAGTCCACTTGTGGGAGCGACTACATTGTTGCAGTACCAACAAGCCCCAGACATTTTGTAGGCCATAGCTATTGGTGGTACTGGCATAGTCACTCAACAAAATAGGCAAGACGATTTGAGTCCGGACTTGAAGATTCTCCAAAACTTGCTTTTGGTGAGGTGAAGCAGAAACGGCAGTATCTAATTCAAGATAGCGTTGGGTTTGGTAGTCGGCCAGGGTTTCACCACCAAAAGCTACTAGGGGTAATTCGCTACCCAAAGTAGGGCTAAAGCCATTATTGACTGATTCAGCTATTACTTTAACAGTGTTGCCTTCAGTAGTTTGACAAATCAATACCCGATCGATGCTCAAGATATTTTGTAGTTCACTAGTAGCCATGGCTAGGGCTACTTCGCCGGTTTTGGCTTGGCGAATTTTGGTAGAAATACCATGAATGCGCTGTTGATCGGCTTTATTGGCACCGCTGCTAACTGCCGCTTTTACTGGTGGAACCGATCGATCATACTCGGGTTCCATTTGGAGTTTGGCATTATCCATTTTGAGGGGCGCTTCTTGGTGGTCGTTGGTTTTACTTTTAAACATGAACTCGGTCTCCAATTAATTAGGGGAATGGTGAAGGGGTAAGAAAAACTTTGAGAAAAAACTTTTAGTGAAATTGCCGGAAGATATTTTTTATAGATTCATTGCTTGAAAAATCTGGGGTAAATCGATTAGTAACCAGGTGCGATTTTCCGGGTCGAGAAAATAACCACTTAAAAATCTCTGCATTTTGGCGGCGACCAAGTAGTCATCTATCGGCAGCGCTGTTGCCGAATCGTAAACAACTACCGAAATAGTTCGATCGACTACCAGTCCGATGGTGGTTGCCCCCATCTGTACCATTAACACGGTTACTTTGGTGGCTTGTGGGCAGCGCTGACTGTAGTATTCGCCACCCATAAATTGGGCTAAATCTGCAACCCAAGTAGACTTGCCCCGCCAATTGACGATGCCCAATAAGTAGGGCGACATCTGGGGAACGGGCAAAATCTCCCCGATGGGTAGTTCGATCGCTCCTTGCAAGTTGCTCAAAGAGAGCAAGGCAAAAACCTCAGGCTGGATATTGAAACCGAGGAATCTTTCCCCGGTATCGCTAGCTTTTAAATCGGCTGAACCGCCAATGGTAGATGGAATATTGGCTAGTTGAATTGCTGAAACCATAACGACGACTTCTAGTTCATTAACTGACTAACTGTTTGAATCAATGTTTGCTCATCTACAGATTTACTCAGATAAGCATCGGCTCCGCTCATGTTGCCCCAAGTCCGATCCATTTCCTTGTCTTTGGTAGAGTAAATTACGACCGGAATTGACTTGGTATTGGGGTCGTCTTTAAGCTTGCGGCACAGCTCAAAACCACTTTCACCAGGTAAAATTACATCTAGTAAAATTAGCGATGGTCTTTGTTGTTTAACCCGAATTTCGGCTTCTTCACCACTAGTTACACCCTGCACAGAGTAACCACTATTTTCTAGGCAACGTTTCAGCTTTTCCATTTCGGTTTTGCTGTCTTCGACAATTAAAACTTGACTCATGATTGGCTCCTTACAGTGATATGTTTTTCTAGAATTTTTAATACGGTTTCAGCAGAGACAGGCTTAGATAAGAAATCTGTAGAACCCACCATTTTTGAGCGCATTCGATCGACCAAGCCATCTTTTCCAGTTAAAATTACAACTGGAATATGCTTAAGGCTAGGAGTCTTGCGAATTTGGGCACAAACCTCGTAGCCATTGATAATCGGCATCAACAAGTCCAGAAAAATAAAATCCGGTCTGTTTTTAATCAGATGCGGCATAATTTTTAATGGTTCTTGAATGCCATAGCAGTCGTAACCATGAGCCGTCAAAATTTGGCTGAGGGTCTGATAAACCAGTGGGCTGTCATCTACACAGGCCACAGTAATTCCTTTTTTAATAATTTTAGGAATGCGGCTTTGAATCGATCGACTGGGTACCGGACTTTTGGAAAGCGCCACTGAGCCAGATTTCAGGAAGAACAAGACAGATTTAGCTAGTTCTACTACTGGATAATGATGTTCGGTGGCCAAGTCTCGCATGGTTTTGGTGCCGTCGATCGTCGAGAGCATCATTTTTTCATCTGAGCCTTCGGGGAGAGTGGCAATTAGGTCAGTTTTTTGGACTACCGGAAATAGGTTGGGCGAAAAAGCCGCATTGAAAGTAATTTGCCACTCTTGCCATGCTCTGATGGCAGTTTTCAGAATGGGATCAGTTTCTAATAGGGGCAAAAAGACGATCGACTTACTTTCGTCGTCATCATATTCTTGGGTAGCATGAGTAACTATGGTCATGCAGAATTTATCTTCGCCAGACTTACTGAGCTGAATCAGATCAAATAAAACCTCAGTAGCTACTCCGATGGTAATATTACTCAGTTCTTGACGAGTAAGAGTTCCTTCAATCATTAAGTCGGCCAATTGCAAAGAACTTTGCACTGGCGTGTGCGGATTGGAGAGAGTTTCCAACCACTGTTGAGGGATCAGATGTGCCCCTTGGGTCAAATGCCGCTGCCAATATCCGGACGGATCACTGTTGGCTCCGAGCCAAATCAGCCGACCCAATCGAAAGACAAAGGCAAAACGAGCTTGCTTATTGATTGATTCAACTACTAGCTCTCCACTAAAGTTGCTTTGTCCGAACTGTTGGATCTGAACGATGATGTTCTTCAGATCTATCTCCAGGCTTTTTTGCTGGATTGTCTCTGTACTGGTTGTACTCATAGAGCACTGTTCTCTCACTTACAACGTGGCTGGGGAATCGGCAGCGGCAAGCTATAAAAAAGACTGCCTGAATTTATCTTTCCCAGCCACAGCCTGAATTGCACATGTTAGCCAATTACGCGAATTGGGCCTTCGGTACTAGCGCTGAAGAATTGGCGAACTACTGGGTCGAGGGTGCTATCAATATCAGTGGTGCGCCCATTCCACTGAACTTTGCCTTGGTGTAAAAAAATAATTCGATCGGTGGTACGCCGAATGGTGCTGTCTTGGTGGGTAACCATCACATGAGTTTGGCAGCCGCCATCTACTTGTTGCAGATCTCTCACTAAGTCTTCGATCACCGTGGAGGCGATCGGGTCTAGTCCAGCGGTGGGTTCGTCATACAGCAAGACTTCGGGGTTATCTTCTGGTCGATCGGGGTTGGACATAATGGCTCGGGCAAAGCTGACTCTTTTTTTCATCCCACCCGAGAGTTGATCGGGATATCGATCAGCCACCCCTTTCATGCCCACGAGGGCAAGTTTGTCTTCTACTAAGGCGCGGACTCTTTTGCGCGGCAGCTTATTTTGCTGAATCATCCGAAAGCCGACGTTTTCTTCCACGGTCAGTGAGTCGAATAAGGCTGCTTGTTGAAACACCATCCCAATGTACAAAGGGTCTTGGGCATCTTCGATCGAGCCGCGCCGCTTTTGACCCAAGATATATACGCTGCCACTATCCGGAATCAATAGTCCGGCAATGATCCGCAAAATAGTAGATTTCCCGGTACCCGACGGGCCAATAATTCCTAGTCCTTCTCCTTTATATATGTCAATATCTACGCCGTCCAAAATGACGTTGTTGCCAAATTTTTGGCAGATGCCCCGCAGTTGGATGATTGGTTCGCGCATTTTAAATCTCGTTATCTGATTTAGATTTTGCTGTAGATTGCAGATCTTCAGTCAGGGCTTGCCCCCATTTGACGGCGATCGCGGTATCGGTAAAAGAAATTTGAGGATTTTCTTGATTTTCGCACAGGAGTTGTAACTCTACCGATTTTCCCTGCGGTGGGTTCAGGGGATCAGCAGTTACACCGTTGATCAATAACCTCACTTCACTCACTGCTGTCAAACAAATTGTTTGAGGATCTTTAATTCCACTGCGGCTAGGTTTTCCCCAAGTAAGCTGCGAGCCTTTTTGTCCTAAAATAGCCCGAATGTCATATTTTGCCCGATCGAAGTCTACAGCCCAACGCTCATAAGCCTGTAGTTTTTGAAATTCGTCCCAGCCCGCCCAGGCTAAACCGATAAAAATTGCCAGAAACACTAACCAAGCTAAACCTCTGGCCATGATGCTATTCTCCCTAAAAGATTGCTGCGCCCTTACGCAGTAACCAAAAATATAGCAAAAAAATGCTGTCTCACTCGTTGTCATCTAAAAAAGCCCAAGTATAAATACTTGGGCTTAATTTGGCCACATTTTATAAAGAGGAAAAAGAATTTCCTCCCACAAGTTGGCCAGTGAGCAATTTACAAAGACTAAATCTTAGTAATTACGGTTGTAACCGCCGCCGCCACCACGACGATCACCACCGCCGCCGCCTCTGTCTTCACGAGGCTTGGCCTTATTGACCTTCAGATCGCGACCCATCCATTCTGCTCCGTCTAGAGCAGTGATAGCAGCGTCTTCCTCAGCATCGGTGCTCATTTCCACAAATCCAAAGCCACGCATCCGGCCAGTTTCGCGGTCAGTGGGCAACTGTACCCGCTTAACCGTTCCATACTCAGCGAATACCGCGCTCAGATCGTCGTCCTTAACCTCATAGGAAAGGTTGCCTACATAAATTGACATATATTTTCTCCAAAATCAGAATGGTGTATAGAGTGGGATTTCGGAGAGAAGGCTGCCAATGCAGAACGTAAAAAACTCGTCAATACTAGAAACAATCAATTTAACCGATACATACTCTTAACCTGGACATTATAGCACTCTATTTGTGTTTTTGAGCTGCATCATAAGATACCAATATATTACTTTACTTAGCCAGACTGATGCACTGTGGTCAAAACTGCTGAAAATGGCAGTAGCAGACCATCTCAGCAGTTTTACCTCAATCAATTATTCTTGATCGCTAGTACTGAGCGTCGATACATAAGGAATATTTGTTGCGGAGATAGGCTGTAACTGTGATATAATCTTCGATCGATTCGGTTTCAACGGGGAGCAGCCGTAGAAAGTAATGGGGAAAAATCGCACCAATTGGCAACCGGCTTTTATCCGCTATAACTTTCCGGTAATTGGCTACTTAGCTTGGAAAGGATTTAAACAAATTATGCTCATGACTCACGTTGGTAAGTCAATTGAGGCGTTTTGGCTGAAAAATTTAGCCATTTCTTCACCTGAATGTTATCGCCAAGTGTGCGATTGATGGGATGAATTCATGCCGGATACTTGCGGTCGTGCCTCAATATAGCTATCTACAAGAATATTTTGAAATTAAATGGTAAATGTGATTAAGAAGTCGGACTTTGTTCTCACCCCTTATATGCAGAGCAATGACTGGCGAGCGACGTATCAAATACTCAATACAGTTATTCCCTATTTTTTGTTATGGTTTTTAGCAATTAACGCTGCACCAGTTTCTCTGTGGCTGTTGCCGCCAATCATGGTGTTGATAACACTGTTTTCAGTTCGCTGTTTTTCTTTGATGCACGATTGCGGTCACTATTCGCTGTTTAGTTCCAAGAAAGTTAATCGGGTGATGGGGTTTATTTTGGGTGTGATTAATGCTATCCCGCAATATCCTTGGTCGCGAGGTCACGCCTATCACCATAAAACCAATGGTGATTGGGATCGGTATCGGGGACCATCTGGCTTGGTTTCTACTGAGGAATTTGCCAAACTCAGCTCTGCTAGCCAAAAACGCTATGAATTTATGCGACATCCTTTCATGGCTATTCCTGGTGGATTTTTCTATCTGGCAATCAAGCCAAGATTGGCTTTGGTGATGGGAATATATGGCTTGATTCGTCATGCTTTTACTTGTTGGCAACAAAAATCTGCCCTGAGTTTCGGAGAAATTTTTGAGTCTTACAAGTCCAGGAATTGGTACTCGAATGCTGAATTCTGGGATTTGCTCGGTAATAATATTTGTGTGATTGGTGGCTGGATCTATTTCAGCTATTTGCTAGGAGCCGGATTCTTCCTGAGTATCTATGCGACCACTTTGACTTTTTCAGCCGCAATTTTCATTTTTGTGTTTTTTGTCCAGCATAATTTTGCAGGCTCCTACGCCCACAAGACAGCAGGTTGGGATTATTTATCGGGAGCGATCGAGGGCAGCAGTTACTTAAAGCTACCAACTATCCTGAGGTGGTTCTCGGCAGATATTGGCTATCACAATATTCATCATCTTTCCGAAAGAATTCCTAATTACAATTTGGCAGCTTGTCACAATGAAAATATTCATTTGCTGGCTAAGTCCAAAACCATTCTCATCAGTGATATCCCAGACTGCTTCAAATTTATTTTGTGGGACTCTGCTTCAGATAGTCTGGTGTCGATCGAATCATTTCGACAAAATGCATCGAAAAAGCCTTACTATCTGCTAAGCTAAAGAATTGTGGCTTTTCAGCGACAACATCCCCACTTGTAAAACCCAACGTACCATGACCCAGCGTACCCTTGGCGGCACCAACCGCAAACAAAAAAGAACCTCCGGCTTCAGAGCACGGATGCGTAGCCACACCGGCCAAAACGTGATCAAAGCCCGCCGTGCCAGAGGCCGTCGTCGCTTGTCGGTGTAACTCATGTCTTTGCCGAAAACCTATCGGCTGCGACGAAGACAAGATTTTCAGCAGGTCTATCAAAAAGGTCGGCGGCGGACAGGTACCTACCTGTCGGTCACAGTCCTAGTCAGACCTCGTTCCTTAGATGACCCTGCCGCTTTGACCAACACTTGCTTCGGAATTTCGATCGGCAAAAAAGTCAGCAAAAAAGCGGTAGTGCGAAATTTGATCAAACGGCGAATCAAAGGCGCTCTGCGACAGTCGATCGGTCAAATTGTGCCCGGAAAAATGGTGGTAATCACCTGCAAACCGAGCATCATAGGATGTGATTACGACGAAATTTTGCGAGAATTAGAGAAATTATTGCAAACACTTGAGGTAATGAATGGGCATTAAAGAAACAACCTTCTACGAAGGTGGTCCACATATTGGCGATTTACTCTTTAATATTTTTCTCGGCATTTTTGTCATTTTTATTCCCATGACCGTAGGCGCGATTGTCAGAGCAATCTGGCTCCGTTATAAAATTACTGACCGACGAGTTTCGGTGGTCGGTGGCTGGATGGGGCGCGAGCGCACTGATATTATTTATGCAGACATTGTTGATGCCATCAAAATTCCCCGAGGTCTTGGCCTGTGGGGAGATATGGTATTGGTACTAAAAAGCGGTGATCGCTTGGAAATGCGGGCTGTGCCCAAATATGTTGAGATGTTTGAATACATCAACGACAGAGTCCAGGCCAAGACCGGCGAACCTTTCAAGTCTGTAGCCGCCAAAGCTGCTTAAGCTGTCAGGTTATGATAATAATGACTTAATAACAATGACTGTGGCCACGACCAGTCTGATCGTCGTGGTGTTCCCTTTTTCCCTTACAGCGGACTGACTAATGGACTTTGGTATCGGGTTTATTTCCAACAACATCATGCTGCCGATCCTAGATTTTTTCTATGGCATCGTACCGAGCTATGGTTTGGCGATCGTCGCCCTCACCGTCGTAATTCGCTTTGCGCTCTATCCTCTCAGCGCTGGCTCAATTCGCAGTATGCGCCGCACCCGCATTGCTCAGCCCCTAATGCAAAAACGGGTGAAGGAAGTTCAAGAAAAATACAAGAACGACCCGCCCAAGCAGCAAGAAGAAATGAGTGCCATCTATAAAGAGTTTGGCAACCCTTTGAGCGGCTGTTTGCCCCTGGTATTCCAAATGCCGGTGCTGTTTGCGTTGTTTGCCACCCTGCGGGGATCGCCATTTTCTAACATCGATTACAGTATTAGTGTCAACGTAGTACCCAAAGACCAGATCGCCCAGATCCAACCCCAAAAGTTCAATAGCGAACCTCACAATGTCTACTTCAACGACAACTTCCATGCTCCTGTAATTGCCGATATTCCTACTGGTAATGTGCTGGGCGAAGGTCAGTCCGCCAAAGTTTCTTTTCAGACTGTAGATGGCAAGCCATTGTCAGAAATGATTAGTCAGTATCCCAACTCCAAAATTGCCCCAGTGTGGACTGTGGCCAAAGGCGAAGACAAGGTAAAAATTGCTGCTGATGGCACGATCGAAGCCATTGCTGCTGGTGAAGCCACCATTAAAGGCACAGTACAAGGCATTGCCGCTGATACCGGATTCCTGTTTATTGATGCCCTTGGTCATGTGGGTGCGATGGACCCAGATGGCAAAATTCATTGGGATGTGTTGGGGATGATTATTTTCTTTGGACTTAGCTTGTATGTGAGCCAAAATCTCACTGGTGCGACTAAGACCAATCCAGCCGACGCAGCCGATAACCCCGAAAAAGCAGCCAGTCAACAGGCAGTGAATAAGTTCACCCCAATCATCTTTTCGGGGATGTTCTTGTTTTTCCCTCTACCGGCTGGGGTGTTGATGTACATGGTAATCGGGAATATTTTTCAGACTGCTCAGACCTACTTTTTGTCTAAAGAGCCTTTACCACCCGATCTACAAAAAATTGTAGATGCTCAGGAAAAAGAGCAAAAAGCCAAAGAAGGTCGCGAAACTCTACCTTTCGAGAAAGGCAAAAAATCTAAGAAAAAGGCGACTGAATCATGAGCGAAGTAAGTAGTACCACTGCCAAACAGTGGTTAGAAGGAGTGCTCGACTTGGCTGGTTTCGCGGTTGCGGTGGAAGATAGCTTAGTTGCCGGTGGCCAGCAGTGGTTGACGATCGATGCTCAAGCCCTAACTCCGGGTCAAGTGGTCACTTTGATTGGTACCGATGGTGCGGCTCTCGATGCTTTGCAATATTTGGCCAATGCCGCCTTTGCTGATAACAAACAATCTGGCATTGTGGTAGAGCTAGATGGCTATCGGCAAAAAAGATCTTCAGAGCTGAAAATTATCGCCGATCGAGCAGCCGCACATGTGCGTACCACCGGTACCGAATACGAGATGCCCCCATTATCTGGGGCAGCTCGGCGGGAACTGCACGCTTTTTTTGAAGCTGAGACAGATTATCGAGATTTGACTACTACTAGTCGAGGATTGGATACCGATCGAAGACTGGTGGTAGAGTTACGCTCTCCCTAAGCACCCCTTAGAACCATGGAAAAAGTCTATATTCCCCATTTGTCTCGCCATGAACACCATACCCTCAAAATCCCGGTGGATGGGATGGTGCTGGACTTGGAAACCTTGACACCGGTACGGGGGCAAATTACCGTTCAGCATCAAGGCACTTACTTACAGGTATCTGCACAGGCTGAGTCGATTATTACTCTGGCTTGTCATCGTTGCTTACAACAATACAATCAGCGCCTGCAAGTAGATGCTAGCGAAGTGATCTGGCTGGATGAGGCTGCTAACGAAACCTATGATGGCCCGATCGAGTTACGGGTAGATTTTAATGACCTGGTAGAGTCCTTGACTCCTGATGGTCACTTTGATGCAGAAACTTGGTTATATGAGCAGCTTTGCTTAGCTTTGCCCCATCG